>JAYKIZ010000300.1:0-4785 GCA_035285965.1 Cyanobacteriota bacterium
CGATACACAAGGGGGGATTGTAATGGAAAGAGAAGCGGTAGACCCCGCTATAAAGGGAAAGGGCGTTATCGTTCTTTTACTTATCCTCAAGCGTCTATCGATTGGCTTTATGGAAACAAGATTAAACTCCCAAAAGTTGGTCTAGTCAAAATTGTTCTCCATCGCCCTATTCCCGATGGGTTTGATGTCAAAACGGCGGTTATTACCCAGAAAGCCGATGGATGGTATGTAACCCTTGTTATCGAAGATGAATCTGTCCCTGAAATGACAATCGACATTGATCCGTCTTGGGATAACTCGATTGGGATTGACTTGGGGCTAGAAAAGTTTTTGGCTGATTCTACTGGAGAGTTTGAACCCATCCCCCAGCACTTCAGAAAAGCGGAGGAAAAGCTCGCTCGGTTGCAACGCAAGGTTGCGGCGGCTAAAAAAGGTAGTCGCGCCAGAAAGCTCTTGGTTCGCAAACTGGCGAGGCTACACCAAAAAATTGCTAGGCAACGTCGGCAGTTTCATCACGAAACCGCCAAAAGACTTCTTGGAAAAGCCGATGTGGTTTTTGTTGAGAAGTTAACTGTCCGCAATATGTCAAGACGGCTCAAACCCAAACAGGATGAAAGCGGTAACTTTCTTCCTAATGGGCAAGCGGCTCAGTCTGGACGAAATAAAAGCATTGCTGACGCTGGCTGGAGTCAGTTCGTTGACATTCTTTCTATCAAAGCCGAAAAAGCTGGGCAGAAAGTCGTCAAGGTCAACCCCAAGGGCACGTCGCAGCATTGTTCAAACTGCCTAGGGGACGTCCCAAAAACATTGGCTGACCGTTGGCACTCCTGCCCTCATTGCGGCACGGAACTAGACAGGGATACCAATTCGGCAATTTTGATTAAAAAAGTGGGGTTGGGCATCGCCTCACTCAAAAACGCTCGACCGGCTTCGGCTCGGAAGAGAAGCCTGCGCTGTACCGCCTAGCGGTCAGCGTCAGGGGTATGTCACACCCATTGATCCAAAATATCCCGAATCAGCGCCTCTTCTAGCCAGGTTTTGACCACCACCGTCAGGGGGAGAGCGAGAATTAAGCCCCAGAGTCCCAGCACCGAAGCGAAGACCAACTGGGCCATCAACGTCACCGCCGGCAGGAGCGCCACCTGTTTGGCCATGACAAGGGGCGTTAGCCAATAGCTTTCAACATTTTGGATGACAAAATATAAAACTAAAACGGCGCCGATTTTCCAGGGGCTATCCAGGAGGGCGATCATCAGGGGAAAAACAACGCTGGCCGCGGGGCCGATATTGGGAATAAAGTTGAGTAATCCGGCCATAATGGCGTGAACCAGCACTAATTTAATCCCCAACGCCCAGAGTCCCAAACCGCTGAGGGTGGCGATAAAAAGAGAGTTAATTAAAATTCCCGTGAGCCAATTCCCCAGCGCCGACTCCGAAAGGGTCAAGATCTCGTCGGCCCGGCGCCGGTAGAAGGCGGGAAAGAGTTTCAGGGCCAAGCGCCGGTAGGATTGGGGGCGACAGACCATCATCACCGTCAAGCCCAGGGCGAAGAAAATTTGTAAGGAGGCGTTGAACGAATTAGAGAGCCAAGCCAGAAGCCGAGGAGCGAGGTTGGCGCCCGCCTGGGCGAGGGATTCCGCCACGGAGGCGCCCTGGAAATAGGTTGTCAACGCTTGTTTTAACTCTGCCGATTCTAGGTCGAGCCAGAGTTCCCGCAAACGATTCCCCACCCGCGGCGCTTCCGCGATTAGAACCTTAAATTGCTCCCAAAACGGGGGTAAAACGAGGGCGAAAAAGGCCGCCATCAACCCGAGAGTGAGCAGTAAAACGGCGCTCACCGCCAAGGGACGACGAAGACCAAAACGCTCCAGCGCCTTCACCCCCCGCAGAAGTGCCGTGGTTAGGACAATGGCTAGGAAAACCAGCAGCAGGAGTTGCCGCAACTGCCAGAGGACGTAGGCGCTCATTCCGAACGCCGTCAATCCTAACCATTGGCTGAGGGTCATGGCCCTTTACTGATAATTGACGATACGGGCGAAACCTTCGGCGTCTAAACTCGCTCCTCCCACCAAAGCGCCGTCAATTTCCGGCTGGGCCATAATCTCGTCGATATTGTCCGGTTTGACCGAGCCGCCGTACTGGATAGAAACGTCGGGATTATTCAGTTGGGCCCGAATGGCGCCGATGACCCGGTTGGCCTCCGTCGCTTCGCAGGTGTCGCCGGTGCCGATGGCCCAGATCGGTTCGTAGGCGATAACCAAACAGCTTTGATCCACCCCCGCTAAACCCCGTTTTAACTGTTGGCTAATCACCGCCTCCGTTTCTCCATGATCTCGCTGGGCCTTGCTTTCTCCCACGCAGAGGATAGGCGTCAAACCCTGCTTTTGCGCCGCCCGCAAGCGCCGGTTAACCGTTTCGTCCGTTTCGCCAAAATACTGCCGGCGCTCGCTGTGACCAATAATCACATACTGAACGCCCAACTCCGTCAACATGGCCCCGGAAATTTCCCCGGTATAGGCGCCGCAGTCTTCCCAATGCACATTCTGGGCGCCGAGACGAATCCGACCGCCGTGGAGATGTTGCGATAGGATCCCTAAATCCGTATAGGGGACGCATAAGACCACTTCCCGATTCTCCGGCGCTTCTTCCGCCAGGGGCTTAAAGTCTCGCAAAAACGCCTGGGACTCCGCCTGGGTTTTATACATTTTCCAATTGCCGGCAAGGATAATTTTACGCACGATTACTTCGCTAGACGCTAATTTTCAAAGGACGGGAGAGCACGAAACTCCAGTTTAAAGCGTTAGGGGTTTTCCGCAAAGACTCGGCGCTAATCCTCTAAAAAAGTCTGGACGGTTCCCTGACGGGTCAACACTAACCGTAGGAGAGGGGAATCTGGGGGGATTAGGGGCGCGACAAAGGCCTCGCCGGGTTGAGGCTGGGGCAATTGGGCGAGATATAAACGAGCCGCTTTACCTAAGGGAATAATTTCTCCCAGGGAGCCGTCGGGCTTGAGTTGAAGCCGATATTCCAGAGTCTGGGCCAGCGCCTCCGGGGGTTGCCAGTTTTTTTGGTAATAATCCCGCACTTGGGAGACCTGGGGAATGGTGTCCAATAAATTTTGGTTACTGGCGGGCGGCGCCGTTAGGGGACGGGTTTCTAGGGGAATCTGGGGGTTGGGCGCCGGGGGTAAAGCCGGTAAATCCGGAGGCGGCGCAAGGGTTTGTCCTTGAAAATTAGGGAGAGGAGAGCCTTGAATCGGCAAAATGGGTAGATTCGCCTGGGGCGCCGGCCCTTCTAGGGGCGCAAAGGTCTGGGATGGCGGGGGATTGACGGTTTGGGCTTGGGGAGCGGCCGGCGCCGGAGGAATGGGGGGAAGTTCCCGCGGGGGCGGAGCCACTAAAACCAAATTGGGGTTGCGGGGGGGCGGAGTCGCCGGTTGAGCGGGAACAGGCGCCGGCAGGGGATCCCGCGCGCCCAGAACGGCGCCGAGTCGGGGGGGCTGGGCCGGCAAATTTTGGGGGGGCGGGGGAACCGGGGGCGCGACGCCAGGCGCTAGGAAGGGACGGGGGGGCGGGGTCGGCGCGGTGGCCACCGGGACTGGACGAAGCCGGAAGCGCCAGGCGGCGAGACCGCCGCCAGCTAGTAGCAGAGCGCCGCAGAGTAGGGCCGCGGCGGTTTGGAGATTTTTTCTTGGAGAAGGGGAAACCGCGGCTTGGGACTGTTCCTGGAGACGGACGTCGGCCTGCCAAGCTTCCAGCGCCTGGGAAAGGTCGAAGAGTTGGGTCGTGGTTAGGGTTAAAGCCTCCTTGTCGCTCCAGCCGGGAAACTCAAACCGATGGGCCAGTAAGTTAAGGGAGCCTAGACTTAGCTCCGGCGCCGAAGTTCGGTTAAAGCCCTGGGGATCGAAGGCCGGTTGGAGAAAGCTCTGGGTATAATTTCGCACTAAGTCCGCTAAGGTCGGCAGACGGCGCTGGTCGCCCGCCAGGGTGGTTTGCTCGTCTTCGCTGAGGCGGGGATCGTCGAAGTGGAGTTGGAACCGGTACTGAGGCGGCAGGGTCGAGGCGGGGGAAAGCGGTCGAGGTTTGCCCCAGAGTTCGAGGGTGCAAGTGGGGGGAGTATAGCGCCGCAGAATTTTCTCTTTGAAGACGTTAAACACGATTAAGCCAACTGATCCACAACGGTTTCAAGGTGTTGGTAGCCCTGGGGGCCACTGTAAAAGAGTAATTCAACCAATCGTTTAAAGACTGCCTGTTGTCTAGCGGAAGGCTCCAGCGCCGTCAGGGTGGGGTCGCTCTCCTGATAATGGCGATAAAAGGCGCCCAAAAGTTCCGCGGCGAGGGGGTCTTGACCGGTTTCCTGTCGTTGCTCTAGCAGGTTCACCGCCCGCCGTAGCAGTTCTCGGTTTTGTTGAGCGAGGTAACAGACCACCGCTATCCAGGCGCGGGCCGAAACCGGCGCTTCCGTCCCGTCCGGCTGTAAATCTTCCGCTCTCAGGGGTAGGGGAAAGCTGTCGGGATCGAGGTTCTGGGCCCGGAGCGCCCGACTCCAGAGACGGGGCCCGAGGTCAGTTAAGGACTGAAGCGCCAACAGGAGGGAGGTTAGGTAGGTTAACGCGGTCATGGGCGAAATCTTGTTAAAGTGAGGCGGTGTTTGAGGCGCTGAATGATGGAAACGCACTTTTCTCGGGTCGCTTTGCAGAATACCGTAACCTGTCGGGGCGTGGGGCTACATTTGGGCCAGATGACCGAGGTGACTCTGAAACCGGCGCCGGCGGGAACGGGGCGG
>JAYKIZ010000301.1:0-5071 GCA_035285965.1 Cyanobacteriota bacterium
CCAGTTTCGAGGGCGCGTTCAGGGAAAAACGGTTAAAGGTTTAGAAGATCTGCGACTTACTGGCAAGCTCGACCTGAAAAACCCGGTTCTTAACGGCTACGCCCTGGCGCCCCAATTAACCGGCGCCGTTGAGTTTAATCCCCGGCGGACGTCTAGCTTAAATCTCCGGGGAGAGAAGGACTATCTCAAACTCGCGCTAGCGCCGTTAGCGGAAAAACTGTTACCGACCGCGGTGGATTTACGTTTGGGGTCGGGTCAGGAAACGCCGATCCAAGCCCAAGTTAAACGGCGGGGAGAACTAGCCCAGTTCACCGTTACTGACTTTCCCCTGGCTCTGCTCAACCTCCAACCCGGTCGGGACTATCAATTCCTCGGCCCCCTCCGGGGACAACTCCGGGGCCAGGGCGCCGTTAATCTTCAGGACTTCTCGGGTCAAGGGGATCTAACGGTGGATCAGTTGGGTCTCGGCGCCCTAGTCAGTCAACAGTTTCAAGCCAGTCTGGCCTATCAGGACCGGCGCTTAGATTTAACGGACGCCCAACTGCGCTTGGGTCAGGGGCAGTATCGTCTCGAAGGTTCTCTAGATTTGGCCAGCCAAGCCGTTTCCGCCCGTTTGCAGGCCGACGGCAAAGTCAACGAAGTCCTCTCGGCACTTCATTTACAGGATATTGACTCGGTTCTACGCTTAACTCAAAAACAACCGGCGCCGTTGGCCCAGGAACTGCCCGCCCTCAGTTTGGGCAACAACCAACGGGCGCTAGAGCATCAGTTAAACCTTTTATATGTCGTGGATCAGCGCCTGCGGGCCCTAGCGGAACAGCGCCGTCAGGGGGGAGCGCCGAAGGAGCTGAATATCGACGGTCATTTTCAGGGGGAAGCGACCCTAGGAGGAACCCTATCGGCGCCGGAAATCGACCTGAGCCTGCGGGGCAAACGCTGGAGTTGGTATCCCCAACCGCCCTTTGTGGACATTGCTCCGCCCTTGGGGGTGACTCTGAATAGCAACCATCCCATTCCCATTAACGAGGTTAACCTTCAGGCTCGTTTCCAGGATGGCGTTGTCACCGTGCCCCCCTCCTTCATTGAAATTCGCTCCGCCCGTCTGGCGCTGGAGGGGGAGTTTTCGCCTCAGGGAAACGACGTCCGCTGGGCGGTGGAAAACCTCTCTAGCGACACCTTTGAGGCCCTAGGGGAATTGCCCCTGGAACTGGTGGGCACCCTCAACGCCCAGGGGCTTCTGCGGGGCACCTGGGCGGCGCCGCAACTTCAGGGCGCCTTTAAATTAGACGATCTCTCCCTCAAGGCCCGCTCCCTGGTCTTTAACACTTGCCCCGAAGAAGCCTGCGTCTTAGCCGGCAACTTTAGCTACGCCCAAAACCAATTCCGCCTCCTGACGGACCGCCAATCCCCCCTCTTCATTTCCGCCCAGATCCCCTTCCACCTGAGCGGGCCCCCCTTGAAAAATAAACAGTTCAATATCCAAGCCCATATCCGGGAAGACGCCTTCCAACTCCTAGGGCCTTTAACCAACGACCAGGTGACCTGGGTCGGCGGCCAGGGAGATTTAAACCTAGGAATTCAGGGGATTTTAGAATCCGGGACGGAGCTGAAACTCAAGGATTTTCAGGCGCTGGGAAAAATCCAACTCCAGCGGGCTGTCTTTAAAAGCGCCGCTTTACCCAACCCCATCGAAATGAACGGGGAGATTGATTTTAACGACCGGTTAGTGAGCATTGCCCAACTGAAGGGGAATTTTGGTCAGGGGGAAGTGTTAATCCAAGGTAGCCTACCCATTTTTACCCCCCAGACAAATTTAGCCAACCCCCTGACGGTGAACCTCGACCCGACCCAGGTCAACTTTCCCGACCTCTACCGGGGAGAAGTGGGGGGAGTTGTGGAAATTAAAGGCTCCGCCTTTGCGCCCCAACTAGCGGGCAATTTACGGCTAGCGGGGGGGCAGATTTTTGTCCCGGACTCCCAGGCGTCCCCCGCTCAAGTGCCGGATAATTTCTGGATTCGCCAACGGCGCTTGGCCACTAACGGCGGCCCGACCCTAAACAACTTGCGGATTGAGCTAGACAATCTCTCCGTCGCTCAGGACCCCCTCTACAGCTTTGCCTTCGGCGGCGAGTTAACCCTCAACGGCCCCCTAGCAGACTTTAATCGTCTGCAACCGGCGGGGCAAATTCATCTCTACCGGGGCCGGGTCAGTTTCCTCGACACTCGTTTTCTCCTCGACCGGCGCTCTCCCAACGGTTTAACCTTTACCCCGGAGCAGGGATTGTTAAATCCGGATCTGAAGCTAGCGATGCGCACCATCGTGTCCGACTTGCCCCAGTCCCAGCGCCTGCGCTCCGCGGACAGTAACGAAATTCCCGACGACAGCATCACCAAAATCCAACGGGTGGATATTCGTCTCGTCCTCGACGGCGCTCTCAGTCGCATTCTCCCCAACCTCAGCCCCCGCAACGCCGAAATTTGCAACCCGGAACAGACCTTCCGGCCCCTCTCCGGGGACGGCGCCTTAGCGGATTACCAACTGGCGAATCTCTCCCAATGTCTCCAGGTCTTGGCGGCCCAGGGCTTTAACAACGAGCAGATTTTTGCCAATCCCGCCGTCCAACTCACCAGCAGTCCCCCCCGCTCCGAGGGGGAAATTGTCCGTCTCTTGGGGGAACAGGCTTTAGTGCTCGTGGACGCCCTTCAGGGGAAAAACGCCAACCAACTCCTTCAGGTGGGCATCACCCAACTGGCCATCCCCATGATTTTCCAAGGACTGGTCTATGACGTGGAAACGGCGCTGAGTAACCAACTGCGGACGACGGATTTCCGGGTGGTGCCCTTCCTTGAAGCCATTTACACCGTGGAGAAGAACAGCTATCTGCGCTTTTCCTACGATTACAGCGTCAATGAAGTGCGCCTACGATACGAAAAACAATTCTGAGAAGAGCATGTCAAGATCCCCGGATAATCGGCGCTGTTCGGTAAGGTAACGCACAAATCCTTCAGATAGCTCTGGTAGTTTAAGGACTTTGACCAGAAACCGCTACCCGTAAATCCTCTGGGGGAGGCAAAATTAATTTTTAAGTACTATTCGTCAATGTCTGGCGCCTAACAACTAATACCTGATAACTGATACTCGACCCCCTCAAGCCTTGCCTAAGTCGGAAAACTTAAAAAATACTTAAAAATCCGGGGTTTAGAAATTTTAATGGCACAATTCTCTCCTATGGATTAAAAGTTTACTTTCGGGAATCCTTCTCCTTCTAGAGAAGCCCGTTGATTCTTAATCTTTTCTTAAGATTTTAGGGTTTCTCCTAACGGTTTTAAGCTCTTTTTATTGTTCTCGCCTAGGCTTGCCTATCTTCTGTCCTATGTTCCACGAAGAAACCCTCCAAACTGCCCAACCCCGTCGGGGAGACAATTCGTCTTCTCTGCTTCAGGAACTTTTCCCGGAGGCGGGGGAAACCGTGAAGGTGGATTTTTCCGAAGACAGCGCCGGCGCCGACCTGGCCCACCAAAGTAAAAGTCTCTCGGAAGACACGGTGGGGATTTTCTTTAAAGAAATGGCCCGCTATCCCCTCCTCAGCGCCGAAGAGGAAGTGGAGCTAGCGCGACAAGTGCAAATGCTGATGCAGGGGGAGGAATTGCGGACTCAGTTGACGGCGGATCGGGGACGGGAGCCGACGGCCCTAGAGTGGGCTAAAGCTCTGGGCTTTGAGAGCGAAAAACAGTTAGAGAGCTGGCTCCACCGGGGGCGAGTGGCCAAGGGCAAAATGATTCGCTCCAATCTGCGACTCGTGGTCTCCATCGCCAAGCGCTATCTCAACCGGGGGGTGCCTTTCCTCGATCTAATTCAGGAAGGCGCCATTGGTCTTAACCGAGCCTCGGAGAAGTTTGATCCCAACAAGGGCTATAAATTCTCCACCTACGCCTACTGGTGGATTCGCCAGGCCATCACCCGCACCATCGCCAACGACGCCCGCACTATTCGCCTCCCTATCCACATCGTCGAAAAGCTCAATAAACTCAAAAAGGCCCAGCGTCAGTTAAAACAGGAACTCCACCGCAACCCCAACGAAGCGGAACTGGCTCAGGCCTTGGAGGTCACCCCCTCCCAACTGCGGCACCTCCTGCAACTGCGCCGTCAATCCCTCTCTTTAAATCACCGGGTGGGCAAAGGGGAGGACACCGAATTAGTCGATTTGCTGGAAGACCAAGATTTACAACTGCCGGAAGACTGTATGAGCGAAGCCATGCTCCAGCAGGAACTCTTCACCGTCCTCAGCGAAGTCTTGACCGAGCGGGAAAAGGACGTCATCTGTCTCCGCTACGGTTTAGCCAGCCCCCAAAGCTACACCCTAGAGGAAGTGGGGTTAATGTTCGACCTCTCCCGGGAGCGGGTGCGCCAAATCCAAAGCAAAGCCATGCGTAAACTCCGGCGCCCCCAAGTGGCCTGTCGTCTCAAGGGTTGGCTCAGCTAAGCGTACAATAGCCTGAGCGTTCTTTAGAGTCTGGGAGACGGGATGATGCGTTTAGTTCTGCTGGGGGGGCCAGGGGCGGGAAAAGGAACCCAGTCCCGGCGTCTCGGTAAAAGTCTGGGACTTCCTGTCATTTCCATGGGGGATGTCCTGCGTCAAGCCATCGCCGGAGAAACGCCCCTGGGGTTGAAGGCGGAATCCTACGTCAGCGAAGGAAAGTTGTTGCCGGACGACATTATTATTCAGTTTGCGCGCCAACGCCTGACCCTGGGGGATCTGGAGACGGGCTGGATCTTGGAGGGCTATCCCCGGACGGCCTTTCAGGCGGAGGAGTTGGACTTTTTGCTGGAGGAGTTGGGGCAACCCTTGGATTGGGCCCTGTATCTGGACATTACAGAAGCGACCATGGAAGAACGCTCCCTCAACCGCGCGCTCTTTGACGATACCCCGGAAGCCATTAACCAAAGAATCCAAGCCTTTCGTCAACGCACCCTGCCCATTCTGGAATATTACCAGGGCACCCAGCGCCTCTTGACCATCGGCGCCGAAGGGGAGGCGGATCAAGTGGAGCGGGCGATTTTAGAGCGGGT
>JAYKIZ010000302.1:0-2964 GCA_035285965.1 Cyanobacteriota bacterium
ACATAACGAAAACCGCCGTCTCCTCAAGCTCTAACTACTTTTAGGGTAGCGCTATGTATTTGCCAAAACATCGCTAACGCCCGCTTTGTGATGTTCCTTTGCATCTCTTAACATTTCTTAACAAAGAAGGCGTTCCACCTCTAGGGGTTCGGGAGGAATCCAAAAAACTTGACCGCCCCGGCCAAAATGGTGACAAGGATGGCGGCAAAAACGGAGCGGTTCACAAACTCCTGATTTTCGAGGCGTTTCCCCAGACCAGTCACTTTTTCATCCAGCGCTTTAATATCGCCCCGGATTTCAGATTGGGAGAGCTTGACGTCGGTTAGGTCTTTTTGGAGGCCGTCTAGACGCTGATTGATCCGAGAAAATTCTTGCTTGAACTCGCCCAGGATTTCCTTGAGGTCGGTTTCGATGATGGTAGCCATGGGGATCCTATCGGTGGGGTTGTTGGCGGGGAGGGCGACCGCGCTTTCCCTTTGCATTTTAGGCGCTGGCGCCGAATTTAGCGTCCTCCCGCTCAAGGGACTCCTAGCAGAGGCGGGCCCGCTTTTCGATTTTCCAGACGGCCAGACCCCAAAACGGCGCCGGGGCGGAGGGGCTTTTATGGGATAATCGGTTACAGCTATTTTACCGAGTTGCGGAATCTGCCATGAGCGAACGACTCCCTGAAAAGATGCTCTCCGAGTTGGCTTCCCCCAACCACGAATGCCGGGCCTGCGGCTATGTCTATGTCCCGGACAAAGGAGACGCCAAGGCTCAAATTCCTCCCGGCACCGCCTTTGACGACCTCCCCTTTAGTTGGCGCTGTCCCGTCTGCGGCGTGCCCAAGAGTCAGTTTGTCAACACGGGTTCCAGCAACGCCCCGGCGGGCTTTTCTGAAAATTTGAACTATGGGTTTGGCTTTAACCAGATGACAGGGGAGCAAAAAAACCTCCTGATCTTCGGCGCGTTACTGTTGGGCTTTATCTTCTTTATTAGCCTCTACGGATTGCAGTAGTCTTTTCGGCGACCAGAAATTTAGACTGGGGGCTTTCTCTGCGCTCCGATTCCACCACCCGGCGCTCTCTAGCATCGTACCATAAATACCATCATGAAATTTTTAGGGCAAACTCTCCGACGGTTGGCGATTTTTATAAGCCTCGCGTTCCTCTGTCTGGGATGTAGTCGCATTCCCGACCTTGGCGCGAATCCCTGGACGGTGATCCGACTGGAAACCGACTCCACCTTTGCGGATCTGGCCTTTACCGACGATCCCCGACACGGTTGGCTCGTGGGCACGAAGGAAACGATTTTTGAAACCGCCGACGGCGGCGAGACCTGGCAACCCCGTTCCATTGATCTGGGGGAGGAAAAAGCCAGTTTCACTTCGGTGAGCTTTAACGGTCAAGAGGGCTGGATTGCTGGCAAGCCTTCCATTCTCCTCCACACCGAAGACGGCGGCCAAACGTGGTCCCGCATTCCCCTCTCCGAGAAATTGCCCGGCGCTCCCTATAGCGTGACGGCGCTAGCGCCGCAAACCGCGGAGATGATCACTGATCTGGGCGCCATTTATAAAACCACTAACGGCGGCAAAAACTGGAAAGCCTTGGTTCAAGGCGCCGTGGGAGTGGCCCGGACGATTGAGCGCAGTCCCGACGGGCGCTATGTGGCGGTTTCCGCCCGGGGGAATTTTTACTCCACCTGGGAACCCGGTCAAGTCGAGTGGACTCCCCATAATCGCAATTCCTCCCGGCGCTTGCAAAAAATGGGTTACGGGCAAGACGGTCAACTCTGGCTCCTCGCTCGGGGCGGTCAACTGCAATTCAGCGCCGATCCCAACGCCGAAGAATGGAGCGACGTCATTTCCCCCCAATCCAAGAGCAGTTGGGGCCTGTTGGACTTAGCATTCCGCACCCCGGAGGAAGTCTGGGTGGCTGGCGGCAGTGGCAATCTCCTAGTCAGCGCCGACGGGGGCGAAACCTGGGCTAAGGACCGGCAGTTAGAGGATGTGCCCGCCAACCTCTACCGGATTTTATTCCTAGACGACCAGCGGGGCTACGTGCTGGGGCAAAACGGGATTCTCCTCAAATACGCGCCCCCCGCGGAAACTCCGGCGGAGCCAGCCTAACGGATTCTGGGAGCGTTAACCCGATTCGCCCCGGAAAATAGTAAACTAAACATCATCCCAATTGTTGTTTTAGAGGAGAACACTTATGTCTGGCACCACAGGGGAGCGTCCCTTTTCCGATATTGTCACCAGTATTCGCTACTGGGTTATCCACAGCATTACCATCCCCATGCTCTTTATTGCGGGTTGGTTGTTTGTCAGCACGGGTCTAGCCTACGACGCCTTTGGCACGCCCCGGCCGGACGACTACTTTACCCAAACCCGTCAAGAGCTTCCTATTATCGAAAACCGTTACGAAGCCGGTCAAGATATTCAACGCTTTAATCAACAGCAATAATTAACTTATTTTTTGTTTAGGCATTCTCAACTATGGCGACCAACAATCCCAATCAACCCGTTACTTACCCCATTTTCACCGTGCGCTGGTTAGCGGTTCACACCCTAGCTGTGCCCACCGTTTTCTTCATCGGCGCTATCGCCGCTATGCAGTTCATCCAACGTTAAAAACTTGATCCCATGGAAAGAAACAGTAACCCTAACCGCCAACCGGTAGAGCTTAATCGCACTTCCCTCTATTTGGGATTGCTCCTAATCGCCGTGCTTGGCATCCTTTTTTCGAGCTATTTCTTCAACTAGTCGCGCTTTAAGACAACTTTTTTAAACATCCTTAAGGAGGGTTTTATGTTCGCAGAAGGCAGAATTCCGTTGTGGGTTGTGGGCGTGGTGGCCGGTATGGGCGTCATCGCCGTTGTCGGTCTCTTTTTCTACGGCGCTTACGCCGGTTTAGGCTCTTCCATGTAAGCGCCGGCGCCGACCCGTTAAAAAGGAAGGGAAGTCCTATGGAGGGACTTCCCTTT
>JAYKIZ010000303.1:0-2653 GCA_035285965.1 Cyanobacteriota bacterium
CGCGTTTAGGGGAAAGCGCCTGCCCCTTTAACTACTTTTACTGGGATTTCCTCGCCCGCCATCGGGAAAAGTTAGCCAGTTTAGGGCGTATGGGATTAGCGCTGAAAAATCTTGACCGCCTCGATTCTCAAGAATTAGCCCAAATGCGGCGACAGGCTGACGAGTGGCGGCGCTGTTCTCTCGGAACTCTAGGGACGAATCAACAAGCGCCCTAAACAGGAGAGTTCTCGACCGGTTAAAGACAAGGTTTCAATTTCCACGTCTTCCCCCAGATCGACCGTGAGCTGATCGACAGGAAGCTCGGCAAGGTGTGGTAAGCCTTGGATTTTGACCTGCTCCAAACGAAGGGTCTTCGAGTTGAGTAAAGATAAAACCCCTTGCAGACGAAGGGACTGGGGTGTGTTCTCAAGATCGAGGAAGGTTCCCCCCAAGTGAAAGGTTCGCTCCCCCAGGGTCACACTTTGCCAGCGAACGGGATAGCTCCGTAAGTTTGCGCCTTCCTGTTCTAGAAGTGCCGTTAGTAATTCCCCCAGGGCGTTTTGTAATAGCTCCGAAGCAAGAGAGGCTTGGAGGTCTTCCTCGGATAAGCGCACTTCCCCCGCCACCTGAATCGGTTCCAACAATTGTAGGGGTTTGCCCTTTATCACCTGACCGATATTAATGCGAATATTTTCCCCTCGCAGGAGCGCTCGTCCTAAGCGCAGACCTTGATAGACGGCCTGCTCGGCGCTGAGGGAGACCCTCGGCACATAGCCCTTGAGAATTTGGCGGTCTTGCCCTTGAATATCCACCTGTAAGCTTTCTACCCCCTGCACTTGGGAACGAAGCCAGAGGCGAAGAGCCGGGGAGAGAATTTTGCTAATGAGGGAAGAACCCGTGGCCATGGCGTTACAGATTTCAAATTACAGATTTCAGATTACAGATGTCAGATCTCTTTTGTCATCTGATGTCTGATATCTGTTCAACTTGGCCGATATTCCGCCCAGGTTTTCGGGGTTTCGCTGACTCGCACAGCGACGAGTCGGGGCCAGAGGGGCTTGGCTTTTTGGAAGAGGTAATCAGCGAGAGCTTCGGCGGAGGTGGCGCCGGGTAAGACATCGTTCAGGTGGCGGTGGTCTAACTCTCGGTCAATCAGCGCCTGAAAGGGTTTCAACTCGTTGTAGTCCACCACAAAACCAATGGTGTCTAGGGTTTCGGCGCTGAGAACCAATTCGACAATATAGTTATGGCCGTGGAGACGTCCGCAGGGATGCTCCGGTGGGACGCCGACAATAATATGGCTGGCGCTAAAGTGAAATTGTTTAGTAATCGTAAACATAAAACAGATTACAGAGATCAGATTACAGATTTCGGGCTGGAGGGGAACTGGAAACTTTGAATGCGCAGTGAGACGCAGTTAGACTGATAACTGATAACTGATAACTGATATCTGTCATCTGTCATCTGAAAGCAACCAGTCCCGTAGAGGGGCAAAGACTCGCTCGTAGGGGAGGGAAAAGGTTTTTAGGGGTAAATCCTTTTGATTGCTCAGAATAATAATGGCGCCCTGAAAGGCTTGAAGACGAGTCAAAAAGTCCTTCACCTCCGGGGTTTCCGCCTGACCGTTGGCGTAGTCCAAACACAGCAAAAGAAATCGGTCGGCCCGTTGGCGCTGGAGTTGGTGCCAATACAGGCGAAGCTTAGAGGGGCTGTCGGGAATGCCGTGGACAAATTCAGGACATCCCTGAGAGAGCATCTGGTCGTAAATATCCACGCTAGGATCCTGGGGACTGAGAAATTGCCCGGCGTCGATCCAAAGGGTCTGGAGGGGTTTAGCGTCAACGGTTAGGCTGTCTAGTTGAGCGATTAACCCCTGACGCTCCCGCTGGCGGCGCGCCGGATCCCCCTGAGGTTCCCCCTTGAGGGGGCGCTGATGCCAGGCCTGATAGAAAACAGGGAAGGGTAGCCGCTGGGCGCAGTGCCAGAAGAACTCCCAGTCCGCCGGGGTATTTTGTCCGTAGGGGCGCCGGCAACAGTCCCGCAGTTGGTGGATAGCGCCCGTTAGCATTTTGTTGGGGAGAATCCGTTTGAGGCACTCCGCAATGAGCAAACGCAATTGCGGATCCGGTTGACTGCGGAAGAGTTCTAGTAAAACCTGGGAAACCTCTTTATTGTCCTGGGCGATTTTTCCTAGACTCCCCACAAGGGCCCGCAGAAGCTCCCGGGACGGTTGACCGGACGCCGTCCGCAGAAGCGCCGCCATGGCCGCGGGGTTATTGACGCCGATGATTCCCAAACTTTCCGCCGCCATCACCCGCGCGTCTTGGCTTTGACCGTTGTGAAGCAGGTGAATCAGGGTCATCAGCGCCGTGAGGTTGCCGGGGTCGATGACGCCTAAACTGGTAGCGGCCTGACGTTGGACAAATTCGTCTTGTCCTTTTTTGAGCAATGTGAGCAGGGCGTTAATGGCGTTGGGGTTGCCGGGATCGAGGCGCCCCAAAAGTTCGGCGTGTTCCTGACAGGCGTGCAAATCCTGGGTTTGGCCCAAACGATAGATTAAGGCTTGCAATGCCCACTCATTGGCGGGATCGAGCTTAACCAGGGCGTCGATAGTTTCCTTGAGCAATCCTTCCGCCGAGTCCGTGAGGGGTTCCGCCAACAGGCGCTGAAGCAG
>JAYKIZ010000304.1:0-2816 GCA_035285965.1 Cyanobacteriota bacterium
ACTTCCGGCGCCGAGACCTCGGGAAAAAGGAAATTAACATGACCCAGCTTGCGGCCGGGACGGGCGCTATTTTTTTGATACCAGTGAACGTGAGCGCCGGGTAAACGGGCTAAAGCGAGACGCTCGGCGCCGTAATCCTTGTCCGCGCTTTCGTAGCCGAGAAGATTTACCATCAGCGCCTGGGCGCCCAGCAGTCGAGTCGATCCTAGAGGTAAACCCGCCACGGCTTGGAGATGGAGGGCAAACTGGGAAGTCTGACAGGCGTCCTGACTGAAATGACCGGAGTTGTGAACCCGGGGCGCCAATTCGTTGAAGTAAAGGTCGCCGTCGGGGGTTAAAAAGAGTTCCATTCCGAGAACGCCCACATAATCGAGAGCTTCCAAAATCCGGCGGCCATAATCTTGAATCTGGGATTCTAGGGCCTCGACATTCGGCGCCGGCGCTAGGGCCCAGCGGCAGACCTGATCGACCTGACGGGTTTCCGCCACCGGGTAAAAGGCCATTTCTCCCCCGGCGCTCCGGGCCGCCACCAGCGCCAATTCCCGTTCAAAGGGGATAAACTCTTCAATTAACCACTCTCCCGCCCTTAACAACCCCGGCGCTCGGCGCTCCCAGTCTTCGGCCTGTTTAAAAATATGAGTGCCCTGACCGTCGTAGCCCTGACGACGCGCCTTCAGCACACAGGGAAACGTTAGACTTTGACCCGCCTCGTAAGCGCCGAACCGGGGAACCGGCAGATTTAAGGCTTGTAAAAACTGGCGTTGTCGGAGTTTATCCAGTAGAGGAGCGAGGGAGCCTAAAGACGGGCGAAAACAAATTCCCCTTTCGGCTAAGGGTTCTAAGTTCTCTAAATCTACAAACTCGTTTTCAAAGGTAATGATCGAGCACTGTTCCGCTAGACGGGCGGTGCCCTCCGCGTCCGCCACTGGGGCCAAGACGACTCCCGCGGCCAAACCAACGGCGGGATCGTCCGCTTGGGGAGTCTGAACCCAAAGGTTAAGCCCCAACTTCGGCGCGGCTTGAGCGAGCATCCAGGCGAGTTGCCCGCCGCCCACGACCCCAATGGATTGACTCTGCATCAAAATAGTACCTAAATCTTTAAGAACATCCCAAGGATTCCCGGGTGCTGACGCCGGTTTTAGAATTCACCCCGTCCGCTCTTTCGCAAAGACGACTAATCTGCTCGCTGTCCAGCACGGCTAGACTAAAATCGGCGCCGGTGATTTGGGCGTCCTTAAACGTGCTACGGAGCATAATCGCTTCGGTAAAAATGGCGTCTTCCAGATTCGCGCTGTTGAAACTGCTCAGGTAAGCCAGCCCATTGGTAAAGTCCGCGCCCCGCAGGTCGGCCTCGTCTAGATTAGCGCCGTTGAAAACTGCCCCCCGCAGATCCTGATTGCGAAAGACGCTTTTGGAGAGGTTGACATTGGTGAATTGAGCGGTCAGCAAATCCTGTCCCGTGAAATCCTGCCCCGACAGAACGGTGTTTTCAAAGGTGGAGCTGGTGCCCGTCACCGAAGCGGAACTGGCGGCCAAAGCGGAGGGGGCTGTCAACCAGAGACAGAGGCAGAGCAGGGTTAGAAAAACTTTGAGCATAGGGGCTAGACGAAGGGACGTTAGAAAGCGGGGCGGAGCGCCGCTGTCGCCTATTTTATCCCTTCTCGGGACGGCGCCGTTCAGGATTTAGCGGGGACTTGCGCTCGAGAAAAAACGGCGCTCTGAGGGAGAATTCTTGGGGGGCTTTCCAACTATCCTCATTAGTAGTTGGCGGTTCTCGCTTCTGACGATCCCATTTGTTTTCGCTGGCTCTATGAAAATTCGCGAGAAAATTATCGGCGGCTACGCTTTGGCCCTTGGAACGGCGCTGTTGGGAACCGGGCTGGGCATCTGGCTCGGCAACCATTACCAATACCAAGCGATCCAAATCCAAAAGCAGGCTATCGCCGATCACAAACTGCTCAGCGCCCTCCAGGTCAAAATTCTCTACAACCGTCCCGCTAAACAACTGACGCCTCTGCTCCAAAATCCGGTGGCGTTTAATCGGGAAGGGCGGGCGTTGGTGGAGCGGGTTCAAGGGATTCAGACCCTCCTCGACGCCCAGAGTCAAGCGTCCCGAGGAACGAAGATTCCCGGACTGGATCCCCTGCTGAAGGACTATAGGGGAACCGTCGCTGAATTTCTCGCCGAAGCCGAGACCTTTGTCCAAGCAACCGAGCGCTTAATCGCCCAGGGGCAAAGCGCCGAAGCGGAAAAGGCGGTGGTGGCGTTGGTGAAAAGTCCGGGATTTAAAGCCTTCATCGAGTTTCCCGACCAGTTAAAACCCTTTTACGAAACAGCGGAAACCTTAGAAACCCAAGCGGACGACCGCCTGTGGGACGCGGGACGCCTGCGCACCCAAATTATCCTCGGCAGTCTGGCCTTTTCCCTGGCGCTGGGCGCCCTCCTCGCTTTTCTGATTGGCCGGGCCGTCGCCCGACCGTTGCAAGAGTTGACGGATATTTCTCTGCGGGTGACCCAGGAGTCTAATTTCGACCTCCAGGCGCCGGTGAGAACCCAGGACGAGACGGGAATTCTGGCCCAGTCTTTAAACCAACTCATTGGCCGAGTGCGGGAACTGTTGGCGGAGCAACAAAAATACACCCAGGCGTTGGAACAGGCCAAAGGGGCGGCGGACAGCGCCAACCAAGCTAAAAGCGAATTTTTGGCCAATATGAGCCACGAACTGCGCACGCCGCTGAACGGCATTCTCGGTTACGCCCAGATCCTCGGCCGCTCCTCCCTCGGCGCCCAGGCGGATCACGGGGTGGAGATTATCT
>JAYKIZ010000305.1:0-3743 GCA_035285965.1 Cyanobacteriota bacterium
CCCGGCGCCCCAGCCCGCTCAGGCTAATCCTTTAGCTCTGCCCCAACTTCCCAAAAATCCGGCGCCGAATCAGGTGAATCCTATGGGGAATCCCCTCCTGTTTCCCACTAAGCCCGGAGAAGTTAAAACCAATATTCGCCAAGCTATTACCCTCAATCAGGCTATCCAATTAGCTCTGCAAAACAATCCTCAATTACAAGCCGCCCGCATTGAATTGCTACGGGAAGAAGCCGGTTTAATGGTGGCTCGGTCGGCGCTGTTTCCCACCCTGAGCACAGAATTTTCCCTCAGTCGGGACAGCAGTCCGGCGGCGCAATTCCAAAACGAACTTGCCAGCCAAAACGCCCAGCAACTAGGGGGGACGCCGAACTTGCAACGGGAGACCAGCACCAACGCCGCGGGCAACGTCCAGTTAATCTACAACATCTACACCGGCGGGGAGCGGAGCGCTCAAATCGCCCGGGCGGAAAAACAAGTGCGCAATGGTCAACTTCAGGTGGAAGTCATCGCCGAGCAGACTCGCTTCAATGCGACAGATAGCTATTACGCTCTTCAAGGCGCCGACGCCCAGGTGGCCATCGCCCAGGCGACAGTGGAAGACACCTCCCAAAGTTTGCGAGACGCCCGTCTCTTAGAGCAGGCCGGTTTGGGCACTCGCTTTGACGTCCTGCGAGCGGAAGGGGATTTGGCCACCGCCAACGAGGCCCTGACCCGCTCCATCGCCGACCAACGCAACGCCCGGCGCCGGTTGGCCCAGATTTTAAACGTGGGGCAACAGGTGGAATTAACCGCGGCGGACGAAATTCAAGAAGCGGGAGAGTGGTCGTTACCTCTAGAGCAAAGTATTGTTCAGGCCTTCAAAAATCGGGCGGAATTAGAACAGCGGCTGATTCAATCAGAAATTAGCGAGCAAGATAGTCTCATCGCTTTGGCTGGCATTAAACCCCAGGTGGATTTTTTAGCCAACTACGATTATCAGAACAACTTTGACAGTTCCGTCGGCGTCGTGGACGGCTACTCCTTTGCGGCGCGGGTCCGCTGGACGTTCTTCGACGGCGGTCGGGCCTTTGCCCAAGCCCGCCGGGCCTACCGGGAAATGGATTTGGCCCAGACCCAATTCGCCCAACAGCGGGATCAGATTCGGTTCGATGTGGAGGAATCCTACTACAACCTCATCGCCAATAAGGAAAACATCGCCAGCACCCGCACCAACGTGGTTCGCTTTGAAGAAGCCTTACGTCTAGCCCGTCTCCGTTTCCAAGCCGGCGTCGGCACCCAAACCGACGTGATTAACGCTCAACGGGATTTAGCTAACGCTCGGGGGCGCTTTCTCCAGGCCATTATTGGCTATAACCAATCCCTCAATAGCCTCCAGCGGGCCGTGAGCAACTTGCCGAATAACACGCTCTTTACGGTTCAACCCTAGGGAGAGGAGTGAGGAGATTCGCCTCCCTTTCCCCCATTCCTCCCCTTCCCCCAATGTCCCCCCTTCTGCAACGTCTTTGGTTAACCGCTCAGCGCCGACCCTGGTGGATTCTTGGGGCCGTCCTCGGGGGCGCGGGTCTGGGGATAAGTATCGGCATGGCTAAAGTCCCGCCTTCCCCTGAACCTCGGTTTTACGCGGTGGGGCAACTGTCAGTGGGAACGACAACGCCTCTAACGGAAACGGCGCTGAGAGCGAAACTACTTACCCCTCAGGCGATTACCGAAACCGCTCAGGAGCTTAATCTCTCTCCCCAGGAGCAGGACAGTCTCGAAGGCGGCGATCTAGGGTTTACGTTGCCCCCTAAATCCGCGCCGCCCGGAGCGAAAAGCGCCAATCAATTGGTCACCCTACAACTGGGTAACGACCAATCAGCCCAGCGGGCCCAGCAAATTTTGGCGGCGCTGATGACCCGCATCGTCGAGACCAACCAGCGTCTTCAGGCCTCCCGTCGTCCCCAACAGGTGGTGGCGCTGTCCCAACGATTGGAACAGGCCCAAAAAGATCTAGAAGCGGCCGAGCGCCGGCTCCAGGATTTCTTAGCCCAACCCGGTAACGATTCCCTCAGCGCCGACCAAAATCGACTTTCCCAGCAGATTAACCAAAGCCAAGCTAACCAACAACGCCTCTGGTCCCAAATTCAGGCGCTAGGTCGGCAACGGTTTAGCGCCGGCGTCGCCCCTCGCCAACGGAGTTTGCAGGCCCAACTGCGGGCCGAAGCTCGGCGGGAGCAAAGTTTACGCCAGCGCCAAGGCGAGTTGCCGGAGCGGGAGTTAACCCGTCTGCGTCTGGCCCAGGGAGTGGATTTTCAGCGTCTGGTTTATCAAAACTTACTCACCGCTCTAGCCCAGACCCAGTCTCTGGAGGCCCAGGAGCTATTGTCCATTGTTCTCCCCGCCACCCCCAAGCCGATTCCCCCGGCGCCCCGAACCCTGTCCCGCGCCCTACTCATCAGCCTCGCCGGTTTGGGCGGCGGTCTTCTGGGGGGATTAGCCAGTCTGACGATCTTCACTCGATTAGCCGACCGGCGCTTGACTCCGGCGGCGCTCCGGCAACTCTTGGAGCGGGAGGGAGTTCCCCTCTTGGCCTACCTACCGGCGCTACCTCGCCGGGGGAGCCATCGCGCTTTAGCCCTATTGAGCGACCAGCTCGACCCCGTCTATCTCGCTTTTTATGAACATCTGAGACGGCGCCTCGGGGGTCACAGTCCCCGAATTCCCCAGATTGTTCTGGTGACCAGCGTCGGAGCCAAAGAGGGCAAGACCGCCACGGCTTACAACTTGGCCATCGCCTCGGCCCAGGCCAATCAACGCACCCTCTTGGTGGAAGCGGATTTTCGGCGGGCCTCTCAATCCGGCGCTTTGGGGGTTTTACCCGCTAAGGACGCCGGCTTGGGAAGGAAGGAGATCAACCTGGAGGAATGGGTGATTTTGGCGCCCGAGGTGGCCAATCTTTCGATTCTTCCCAGTCTGAGTTGGAATCTACGGGGAGAGTCGGCGTTGCTTCCTCCGAGGATACAAAAGTTCTTGTCCGGAGTGCGGGGACGCTTTGATTTAGTGCTCATCGACGCTCCCCCCTTAAATCAGGGAGGCGCGGTTTTTCATTTGGAACCCTGGAGCGACGGCCTCTTACTGGTGACTCGTCCGGGACAAACCTCGGCGCCGCTTTTGACCCAGACTCTCGATCGACTCAAGCGCCGGGATACCCCCCTGCTGGGGGCGGTGATTAACGGCGTGGACGATCTTTTTGGTTTGGCGTTGAATAATCTCCGGGAAGAAGCGCCGAAGGAAGGCGCCGGCTATCGAGGGTAATACGGGCAAGAAGATTAAACCCCAGAGATTATATAGCGGTCGTAGATGATTCGTAGATCAAGCTCCTTATGCTCAAAGAGAGATTCACCACCCCGCCCCTTCGGGGCACCCCTCCACAGGAGGGGAATCATAACAGTGAACTTTCGGTGAAAATTCCCCTCCCCTGGAGGGGTGGCAGGCGTAGCCTGACGGGGTGGTCAAAGCTTTGGGATGGGGACAAGATTCATAAACAATTTGCGATGACTGTAAATATTGCGGGGGTCACCCTCCTTCTGCCGACGAGCGCCAACGCTCCTCAACTTGATTGACTAATGCGCCAACAACTTCCGGCGCCGAGACCTCGGGAAAAAGGAAATTAACATGACCCAGCTTGCGGCCGGGACGGGCGCTATTTTTTTGATACCAGTGAACGTGAGCGCCGGGTAAACGGGCTAAAGCGAGACGCTCGG
>JAYKIZ010000306.1:0-6061 GCA_035285965.1 Cyanobacteriota bacterium
GAGCGACGCAGTCCGGCGTTAAAATTCGCGCGACAGAGTTTAGCCCCCCGCAAATTGGCTTCACACAGACACACCGTCGCCAAATTGGCGTAACTCAGATCGGCGCCGCTTAAATCCGCGCGGACTAAAGTCGTGCGCTGGTCGTCCATGGAGCGAAAATCCGCCTCAATCAAAAGCGCTCCCTTTAACTGGGCTTCTCCCAGATCGGCGCCGCTCAAACTGGCTTTACAAAAATAAGCGCCGTTCAAATGGGCCCGAATTAATTTCGCGCCGCTTAAATCCGCGTCCCGGAAACAAGCGCCCGTTAAATCCGCCTCCGTTAAAATCGCGCCCCAGAGCAGAGCCTCGCTAAAATCCGCGCCCTGAAGTTGAGCGCCGACCAGATTGCTTTTGCCTAAACGGGCCTGACGGAAATCCCCCTTCCGAAAATCGGCGTCCTGGAGATGGAGTTGGATCAGGTCTTGCCCCTGGGCCTTGATACCCGCAAACTGGCGCTCTCCGTGGGCGTAGCATTGGAGTAATTCTTCGAGATCGAACGTCGCGGCGGAATGAAACAAGGGCGCCTCCAAAGGGAAAATCGGTGGTTAGCAATCCGGGGGACAGTGGACGATGGTTTCAGCGAAAAAAGTTCGGGTAGATTAATTTTACGGTATAGTCAAGCCACATCTTGTCCCCCTTAGCTTCCTTTCTAGGGAGTCTTAAATCCTTAACCAGAGCGGAATTAATGACTCAAACTGTAGCTTTTCTCGGACTGGGAACCCTGGGAGCGCCGATGGCGGCCAATTTAGCCCGGCGGGGGTTTCGGGTCAAGGGTTGGAATCGGACTCCGGGGCGCCCCGGTATTGCTTTGGCGAAAACGGCGGGAGTTGAAATTCAAGCGTCCTTACCCGAGGCTGTTCAGGACGCCGATTTGATCTTGACCTGCGTGGGCAACGGCGCCGATGTGGAAGCGGTTCTCTTGGCCCCCGGCGCCGCGGCGGACTGGGCCCGACCCCAGAGTTTAATTATAGACTTCAGTACTATTGGCGTGGAGGCGGCCCAAAGCATCGGCGCCGCCTTAGGGGAGAAAAATCTGCGGTTTCTGGACGGGCCGGTTTCCGGGGGGGATGTCGGCGCTCAACGGGGAACTTTAACCATCATGGTTGGCGGAGCGCCGGCGGATTTTGCCGAGGCGGAACCCTATTTACAGGCGCTGGGGACCCAAATTATTCACTGCGGCCCCCTAGGAAGCGGTCAGGCGGTGAAACTCTGTAATCAAGTTTTGGTTTCCCTCAATATGATTGGACTCTGCGAGGCGGTAGTTCTCGCTCGAACTTTAGACCTTGACCCCCAGCTCATGATTCAGGTCTGTCAGGGCGGCGCCGCCGGCTCCTGGGCGCTGACCCACTTGGGGCCAAAAGTGGCGGCGGGGGATTACGAGCCGGGGTTTATGATCCGCCACATTTTAAAAGACCTGGGCTTTGTTCAAGCCGCGGTGCCGGAGTTGCCGGGTTTAACTCTAGCCCAGTCTCTGTTTACCGCCGTCGCGGGACTTCCTCTGGGGCCCGAGCAGGGCACCCAAGCGATGATGCGGGCCTATGACAACCTTCGGCAAAGTAACGCATAATAGGAGGACGTAAATTTTGGGTATGATATTGGTTCGCCGCAGAGAGGGACAAAAACCATGAGTGAATCCACGCCCTACCAGATCCTTGGGGTTGCGGAAGACGCTTCCTTTGAAGAAATCCAAGAGGTTAAGAACCGACTCCTCGCCCAATATCAGGGGGAAGAACAAACCCTTGACCGGGTAGAGGCCGCCTATGACGCGATCATTATGGAGCGTCTGCGGTTACGTCAGGAAGGGAAGATTAAAGTGCCGGAACGGATTCGCTTCCCGGAACGGACGACGCCCCCCCCGGCGCCGTTGACGGCCCCGCCAACGGGTCAGCCCGCCCCCTGGTTACAGAGATTCATCGATACGCCTTCTCGAAACGATATCCTTCTACCCGCGGGTATTTTCGCGGCGCTGGGGGGAATTACGGTTCTGGCTCCCCCCGCCGATAGCTCTCTCCTGCCGTTGTTACTGGTGGGCGGAGTCTTCACCAGTCTCTACTTCCTCAACCGCAAGGAAAACAAGTTTGGCCGGGCCTTTCTCCTAACTTTGGCGGCGCTGTTGTTGGGGGTGGGTCTCGGCGCTCTCCTGACTTCTCCCCTTTCGGGTCTGCCCCTAGGGGGCGAGCGAATTTCGGCGCTGGCGGCCTTTCTGTTGCTCTGGTTAGTCAGCAGTTTTCTGCGTTAACGGTTGGGCGAAAAGTTCTGGTCAGGCGCTTTGGTAAAAAGGCTTAACATCTTTCAGGGATTGTAAACTTTAAACCCCCAAGGATCTAAAACGTACAGAAAAAAAACCTAAATTAGACTATATTTCAGGGCTTATTAAGCTTGAACTTCCCTTGTCGGCTGAAACGCCAAGTCGCCTTGACTGAGAAAATCGCAATGAAACCTTATGGTACAATGCAACGCCTGTCACAAAAAAGATTGGGGACTTAAAAGCCAGCGCTCTAGGTTCATTTTCGCTCAAAAACAACATCTCCTCTAAATCTAGCAATGAGCGAGCGCCGTCAAAGCGAAGCGGAACAACTCCAAGAAATGGAGCAATTAAGGGCGGAGCTGGCAACCCTGAAACAAGAGCGCGCGGAGGCGTTTCAAGCTCAAGAAATCACCCGTCGTCAACTCCAACAACGAGAAACGGAACTAGCGGATATCCAACGCATCGCTAAATTGGGCTTTTGGCGTTTTGATATCGCCTCGGGTCGGATTACTTGGTCAACGGAAATTTATCAGATATTTGGGCGAGATCCCCAAAGCCCTCCTCCCAGTTACGAATGGCTGGTTCAGGCGATTCGCTCCGATTACCGAGAGCCGCACCAAGTCGTGGTGGATTCCGTCATCGCCACCGGACAAACCCAGGAAATAGAGTATCCTTTAACTCGCGCCGATGGTTCCGCTGGCTGGGTCTGGACAAAAATTGAAGCGGTTTTGGACGATCAGGGTCAGGTGGCGGGGTTGCAGGGAGTGGCTATGGATATTAGCGAGCGTAAACTGGCCGAAATCGCCCTAGGAGAAAGCGAAGCCCGCTTTCGGAACTTGTTTGACTCCAATATTGTCGGGACGTACATTGCGAACCTTCAGGGCGAGATCCCGGAAGCCAACGACCGTTTTTTGCAAATGGTAGGCTATAGTCGAGAAGAATTCGCCCTGGGTCTGGTGCGTTGGGATCAATTAACGCCGCCGGAATATGCTGGGAAAGATCAAGAAATTGTCGCTCGATTACTAAATCGGGAAACGACGGAGCCTTGGCAAAAGGAATATTACTGTAAGGATGGCGGTCGCATTCCGGTGATTATTGGCGTCGCTTCCCTAGAGGCAGATCTGAATCAGGTGATCTGTTTAGTACTGGATATGACCGAACAATGGGAAGCCCTCCGTCAATACCAAGAAGCGGAAGCCAAACTGGCTCGACTCAATTCTGAGCTAGAAGAGCGGGTTATAGAACGCACTCAAGCGCTCCAGCAAAGCGAAGAGCGTTTGCGATTAGCGTTTGAGGCGGCGAATATGGGTCATTGGGATTGGGATATATTAAATAACCAAATTGTTTGGTCGGAAAACCTAGAGCGGATCATGGGACTTGAACCTGGCGGTTTTGACGG
Organism: Cyanobacteriota bacterium; assembly: GCA_035285965.1. GTDB lineage: Bacteria > Cyanobacteriota > Cyanobacteriia > Cyanobacteriales > Microcystaceae > Synechocystis. The sequence goes on from JAYKIZ010000306.1 coordinate 3,687, forward strand.
CAATTTTGAGACGGTTATGGCTATGATCCACCCCGACGATCGGGAGAGGGTGTTACGAGCCGTCAATCAGAGCACCCTGAATCATGAACCCTACGATTTGGAATTTCGCTTCATTAAACCCGATGGCGGTATTCGCTGGGCGGTGAGTCGAGCCAGCGTGATGCGAGATCCCAACGGCTCTCCGATCCGCATGATTGGCGTGGATGTGGATATTACCCGCCAGAAGCGATTTGAGGAGGAGCTACGACAGGTTAATCAAGAGTTGGAAGATAATCTTAACGAACTCAAACAGCGTAACGCCGAAATGGTGTTGCTCTCGGGAATTATCGATTATCTCCAGTCCTGTTCCACGGTCAAAGACGCTTGCGCGGTGATTTCGGCGCTGTCCCAGCCCCTCTTTCCCGATTGTTCAGGGGGAATTTTTATCCTAGCTCCCCAGAAGGATTATTTAGAAAGGGTGACTTTTTGGGGCAATCCTGTCTGCTCTGACGATCTCTTTACGTCCTTGGACTGTTGGGCTTTACGACGGGGGCGGCCCCATTGGGTGGGTCAGGGGCAACATGACCTCTTTTGCAACCATGTCAATCATCAACACTTACCGGCGGAAAGTTTATGTCTTCCCCTCATCGCCCAGGGGGAAACCCTCGGTCTTCTCTCTCTCTGCGCTTTTAAAGACGGCGCTTTACCGGAAATCCGCCAACAATTGGCGAAAACGGTGACTGAACAGTTAAGTCTGGCGATTGCTAACTTAAGGTTGCGAGAACAACTCCAAGAGCAAAGTCTGCAAGATCCCCTAACGGCGCTTTTTAACCGTCGTTATTTAGAGCAATTTTTAATTCAGGAATTAGCTAGGGCCAAACGTCACCGTTATTCCGTGGGCGTCTTGATGATGGATATTGATCGCTTTAAAAACGTTAACGACACCTTCGGCCATGAAGCGGGAGACCGGGTCTTGACCGCCATTGGGGCGCTCCTCAAGGAACATATTCGCGCCTCTGACGTGGCCTGTCGCTACGGGGGCGAAGAAATGACGGTGATTCTACCGGATACCTCCCTGGCGGACGCTTCTCAAAAAGCGGAGTTTTTACGCCGGGTTATCGCCGCCCTGAGGGTGAAGTATGGCGACCTAACCCTCGATTCCGTCACGGCTTCCTTCGGCGTCGCCTGTTATCCCGACCACGGCGAAAGGGCTAAAGACCTCCTTCAAGCGGCGGATCAAGCCCTCTATCGCGCTAAGGCGGCGGGTCGGAATCAGGTTGTCGTCGCCGAAACGCAGGACAAAATATAGTACACAACGGTTATTCTTCTCTCTCTCCCAGTTCACAGCACCGTCCACATTGAGGAGCGGCCACCGGGTTCAACAAGACGAAATAGCGCCTCTGCTAGGATAGGGAAAAAAATAAACCCTTCAGTTTGTGCCCCCCCATCGACGGGGGAGAGATCTCAACCGCCATGAAAATGCCCCGGCTCTCTCTGCGTAATTATTGTTTAACCTTTCTTTTAGGTTGTCTCTTCACCATCTTCAGTTTCGGCCCTCGTTTGGCCTGGGCCGACGCGCCCGACCCAACCCTGGCCCAAGCAAGCATTCCCTTAACGGAGGACAGTTTTGTCGCCAAGGCTGTGACAAAAACCGGCCCGGCGGTGGTCAGAATCGACACGGAAACCGTGGTCACCCGTCGCATTGATCCTCTCTTTGACGATCCCTTCTTTCGGGATTTCTTCGGCGGAGCGATTCCCGTCCCCCCCCGACAGCAACGCATTACCGGACAAGGCTCGGGTTTTATCGTGGACGGAAGCGGCGTCATTCTCACCAACGCCCATGTGGTTAATAACGCCAATAAAGTGACGGTCACCCTCAAGGACGGGAGAATTTTTGACGGGGAAGTGCGCGGCGCCGACGAAGTGACGGATTTGGCGGTGGTGAAGATTAACAGCCAGGGCGCTCAACTCCCCGTGGCGGCGCTGGGGGATTCCAGTCGGGTTAAGGTGGGAGACTGGGCCATCGCCGTGGGCAATCCTGTGGGCTTGGATAACACCGTGACCCTCGGCATCATTAGCACTATTGGCCGCTCCGCGGCTAAAGCGGGGATTCCCGACAAACGGGTGGAGTTCATTCAAACCGACGCGGCTATCAACCCCGGCAACTCCGGCGGCCCTCTGCTGAACGCGAAGGGGGAAGTGGTAGGCATCAACACTGCTATTCGGGCCGACGCCATGGGTATTGGTTTCGCGATTCCCATTAATCGGGCCAAGACCCTGCAACAAACCCTAGCGGCGGGTCAAAAGGTGCCCCATCCCTACATCGGCGTCCAGATGGTTAATTTAACCCCGGAACTGGCCCGCCAAAATAATCAAGACCCCAATTCCGCCTTCTT
>JAYKIZ010000307.1:0-8747 GCA_035285965.1 Cyanobacteriota bacterium
CCGTCACTTGATAGCCCCGGTGGTCGATAATAACCGCGTCTCCCGCCTCGGCGCCGCGATCTTCGATGGGAATCAGGGTCGCCAGCTCGTTTTGTTTGTTGGTCAGCCACTCCTCGACCCATTGGGGTTTGAACTCCACTTCCTCCGCTTCCACGGCCAAGCTTTCAAGGTCGCCCAATTCAACGCCGGGGAAAATGTCCACCAGCACCTCGTAGGTGAAATCTTGACCGGGGGTAAAGAGTCCCACCATATTCTCAAAAGTTTGGACAAACTCCGGCTGGCTAATGGGGGCGATTTTTTCCTGGGAGAGGGCGCCTTGGTAGGTCGCGCCGATCAAGTCCTCCAGAACTTTGGCTTTGATATAACCGGCGCCGAGACGTTGAATCAGAACGGGACGGGGAACTTTTCCAGGGCGAAAACCGGGAATCCTGACGGTGTTAGCCAGTTGCTTGAGGGTGGCTTCGTGGGCCTTTTGGGACTGGTCGGCGGGAATCTCAATGGCTAAACGCAGACGGCTGGCAGGGAGTTTTTCCTGGGTGACTTTCATTGACGGGAAATCTGGAGGACGGCTAAATAGACAAGGGATTGGGCTGGAGACCTGCAAGAAAACGGGTTCTTTTCCTTCACCTCTAACACGGCGCCGGCTAGAGCCTGGGGTTCTAACCTGGGCGCGCAAACCCTCATCTTACCAAAGAAAGGAGAGATTCTACGGTAGGGGTTAGGAATTAGACGGCGCCGAAGGAAAAGCGCTGGCCCCGTTCCACAAATCCGAGAAAGCCGTCGGCTTGGGCGGAGGGGCGTTCTCCCTGTTGATAGCCGTAGAGCCACATTTTAGCTTTGATCTCCGGGGGGAGTTGGGCTAGCTCTCCATAATGGGTGTGGACAGGGCTGGGGCACTGGGAGATTTCGCAGTCATGGAAAATAAGATCCGCCTGTTGGTAATAGGGCGTTAATCCCCCTTCTCCGTAGCCTAATTTTGTGTCGGTGGTTAAAAATACTTTTTGGCCGTCAATCTCAAAAAAGAGTCCGTAGGCGGGCATTAACATAAAGCCGGTGTTAACGTGGTTAAGTTTAATGAGATTAAAAACAATATTTTCCCAAATAAAATACCCGTTGGGTTTCAGGGGATGAATCTGAAAAAAAGTGTCTAGATCCGCCAATTCGCCTTCAATGGCTTCCATACCTCCCGCTAGACTTTTGTGCCAGAGATCGACGGCGATGTCTTGACTAAGGTAAAGAGTCGGTTTTTCACAGTTGGGATCAAATTTAGTCACAAAGCCGATATACTCTAAGCCCCCCACATGGTCGGAGTGAAGATGACTGATATAAATATCGGTAATGTCTGAGTGAGAATAGCCCGCTTTAGTTAGAGAAAAACGAATGTCTGTGCCGCAATCAATTAGCAATTTTTTACCATTTTCCGCTAGGAATAACAGATTCGATTGGAAGTTATCCGGATCGAGGGTGAAAGCGGAGCCGGCGCCGAGGAAGAGGAGTTCCATTAGAAGGAGGAGAAATGGGGGGAGAGGGAGGAATGGGAGGAATGGGGGAGGAAAGGGAGGAGGAGGGGTAATGTCTAACGCCTAATTCCCAACTCCTAATTCCTAATTTAATTGCTCTTAAAACTGGGGACTAGGAGGCTCTGGCGGGCATGACGACGGTTAGGGAATTGTAGAGCGCCTGAAGGTAGGTTTTAACGGCGGGGGGACAGGAGGAGAAGTAAATATAAAATTGACCGGGCTGGGGCGCCGGTTGATCCAAAACTTTGGCGTAGGCGTCGCTAGCGCCGTCTACGCCTAAAACCTGAGGGTCAAAATTGAGTTTGAGATTGGTCAAAGGTTCCGGCACGCGGGGGTCTTTTCCCTGAGTTTGAATCAGGCCGCCCCGTTGAGAGAGTTGGATTAAAACCCCGGCGCCGCCGGTTTCGCCCACCTGTTTACCCTCTAGGATGATATAGCTTAAGGGGAGGGGTTGGGGCAGAGGTTCATAGATGTTTTCCACGTGGGTTAAACGCAGGTTATAGGGGGCATTGACGCCTTGAACATCATAAATAACGATGGGGTCGGCTACGCCCTTGGCTTTAACCTCTCGGCGCCCGTTAATTAAGACGGTCTCCTGGGTCAATTCAAAGGTGCGAGCGGAGATTAAAACCTGTCCCCCGGTGGAAAAGGACTCAATTCGATAGGTCAAATTAACTTGACTACCGACAACGCCGTATTTGGTGCGTTTCTCAGAGCCGATATTGCCCACCACCACTTCGCCGGTATTAATGCCGATGCCCATTTCAAGGGGGTTTAGGTTCCAGGCTTGAAACTGCCGGTTCACCTCCTCCAGGCTTAACTGCATCTCCACGGCGCAGGCCACAGCCCTCAGGGGATCGTCGGGACGTTGGGTGGGAGCGCCGAATAAGACTAAGATGCCGTCCCCCATAAATTCGTCAATAGTTCCTTCATGTTTAGTGATCACGTCCGCCATCCGCTCAAAGTAAAAATTGAGAATTTTAATCACCTCCTCCGGGGAAAACCGCTCCGAGGTGGCCGTAAAACCCCGTAGATCGGAGGTTAGCAGGGTGATTTCCCGGCGCTCGCCCCCCATTGTCAGCCCCGTTGGATTTTCCAACAGGTTCGCCACCACCTGATCCGTCAAATAGCGCCCAAAGGTCTGCCGCACCCGCTCTCCGGCCCGGGCCATAATGGCGGTAATCAACATCAGGGAGCCGCCGAAGGCGAGGGCGCCGGGAAGCAGGGGCAACCACCAACCGGCTAACAACGCGCCATAACTGATCCCGAAAAGCGTCGTTAAACTCAGACCCACGAGGCTCCAGTGGAGGAGTTTCCAACGCCAACGGCGATTACTGTAGCGGAAGCCCCAAGCGATGACGGCGCCGAGACCGGCCCAAAAGATAATCCAGAGGATTTCTAGGCTTTCCGGCGCTCCCTGGATTAGGGGCTGTTCTCCCAGCGCCGAATTAATAAATTGCTGAACAATATTGGCGTGAATTTCTACCCCCGGCATGGATTGGGCCAAGCCGAAACGGTTACTGTAGGGGGTAAAATAAACGTCTTTAAAACTTTCTCCCACTTTGCCGATGAGAATAATTTTGCCCCGGCCCCAATCCGGCGGCACGCGGTTCTCCAGGACATCCATTAAGGAAACCTGCTCAAAACTGCCCGTTCCTCCCTGGTAGTGGATTAAAAACTGGAAACCCCCGGCGTCGGTGCGGACATAACCGCCTTCATTAACTTTTAGAGGACGAAATTCGGTTTTTCCCAGACGGAACCCCGACGGCAAATCTTCGACGGTTATACCCCGTTGATCCAGATAAATCAGCGCCAAATAGAAACCCAAACCGTAGAGGGTTTCCTCCCCGTTGTGGAGAGAAACCAAGCCCCGACGGATGACTTTATCGGCGTCGATGGGCAAATCATTAGACCCCACCTGACCTTTGGCTTTCAGCGCCGGGGGCGGTTTTACGGTTTCGATGCCCGCGGCGCCGGCGCCTTTTTGAATGCCGATCAAGTTGGGGGTTTCCTGAAAGATTCGGGTTAATTCGTCCGTTCCCGGCGGCTCTGGCTGGTCCCGGTAGAGGTCTAAACCGATGGCGACGGGCTGTTGTTTGAGCAAGCGCCGTAACAGGTTCGCCAGGGTGGCGTCGTCGGGGGTGCTTCGTTTCAGGGCGGCCACGTCGTCTTCCGTAATGCCCACAATTGCGACCGGACTTTCTCCGAAAACTTTAGGCTGGAGCCGGGTCAGACCGTCGTAGGTTTGCCATTCCAGCAATTGCAGAGCCCCACTCCAGCGCAGGAGGAGGACTAAAACCGCCACCGTGGGGGTGGCGATGAAAACGCCGCGACAATGCCAGCAGACGCGGTTAAGGACAGGCGGCAACTTCACGGCGCGGGCCTCAGGGTAGGAAGGGGGCGGAGCTGTAGGCGCCGAGGTTGACCGATTCCAGTAATTCCTGCCAGTCCTGGGGATTGCTGGGGCGAAGAAGCGCCGTTAGATGGAGGCTATCGAGCCAAATGCCTTGATCAGCATAAGCCTGAGCTAGTTTGAGAATGGTCGGCGCTTGGCCCGGTTTAAGGGGCGCGCCGGGGGATTGATTGAGAAAAGGGGCCGCCGAGGACAGGGAGCTGGGCGCCGCCACCACCGATAAATTGCCCTTGAGGTACTGGTCGTTACTGCGTTGCTCAGGATTGCAGATAATTCGTAGGCTCCAACTATAGTCCTGACCGGCTTCTAGGGGCGTTTTCGGCTGGAGGGTTACGGCTAAAATTCCCCCCTGGGGATCAAGACTAAAGCTCTGGCGAACGAGGATTCCCTGGGATACCAGATCAGTCAGTTTAATTTCCCCCGAGTAGCCCCCGTTGGGCGGAATGTAGAAATAGAGGGTCGGGCGCTGGGCCGTGGTCTGGGGATTGGTCATAAAGGCCGGAATGATCCCGCTCAACGGAGGCGCTCCCTCCGCCGCTTGCACGCACGCGCCGCCGCTCCGGGTGCCGCCGCCGCCGGTGGTATTCGGCGCGGTTTGTCCCGCTGGGCTGGCGGGAAATCTGAGGCTGAGGAGCGAGCGCTCCGGCAGGGCCTGACCCCCCGGAGTGACCTCTAAACCGGCGCTGGCTAGGGCTAAGGCAAGGATAATTATTTTCATCAGTGGGTTTCCTAGATTCAGTGCGAAGATCTAAGCGCTTATTCTAGAGTATTGGGCTTGACCTGAAGGGGCCGCCCCCCGGTCGTCGTTGTCCAGGGTATCCTAGAAAGTTAAGCAATGACTGCCGCTATTCTCTTTTCCTAACCCGACCCTATGGCCCCCCGCTCCCCCGGCCGCTCCGGCAGTAATGATTGGCAATTGCTCCGGCGCCTACTCCCCTACGCCCTCCGCTTTCCCCGTTCCTTAGCTTTTTCGGTGCTGTTGCTGATTCCCGTGGCTTTTGCCGGCGCCGTCCAACCTTTAATTATTGGCCAATCGATTTCTCTCCTCAGACAGGAGCCGGTCTGGCCTTTTTTAAGCCAATTTCCCCTGGATCAAGGTCTGCGAGTTCTGGTCTGGATTCTCCTGGCGACTATCATTTTACGTCTCATTTTCGTGGGGCTTCAGGGGTTTATTGTCCAAAAAATGGGTCAGGAAATTACCGCCGCTATCCGGGAGGATTTATTTACCCAGGTGACTTCTCTCTCGGTCAATTTCTTTCAACGGACTCCCGTGGGGCGGTTAGTGACCCGCTTAACCAACGATGTAGAGGCCCTGGGGGACGTCTTCGCCAGCGGCGCCATTGGGGTGGTCAGCGATTTAATTTCCATTCTGGCCATTGTCGCCACCATGATTTGGGTACAGTGGCAGTTGGCGATCTTGCTCCTCGCCATGCTGATTCCCGTGACGGCGCTGATTGTCTATTTCCAGCAACAGTACCGAGAGGCCAATTACCAGGTGCGGGAGGAACTCTCCCAACTCAACGCCATGTTGCAAGAAAACGTGACGGGGATTAACGTGGTGCAACTCTTCCGCCGGGAGGCCTATAACAGTCGGTTGTTTCAAACCGTTAACCGGCGCTATCGCCAGGAAGTGGACCGGACAATCTTCCACGATTCCGCCGTTTCCGCCACCTTGGAATGGATTAGCCTCGTGGCCATCGCCGGGGTTCTGGCCCTAGGAGGATACCTGGTTCTCGGCGCTCAAATCAGCTTCGGCACCCTGGCGGCCTTTATTCTCTACGCCCAGCGTCTCTTTAATCCCCTCCGCCAATTCGCCGATAAATTTACCATGTTTCAGGCGGGGTTTACGGCCATTGAACGGATTGGGGAACTGATGGCGGAACCCATTGAAATTCAGGATCAGGAAACGGTCATTCCCTTGGAAGTCAATCCCCGCCACAGCGCCGAGCAGGGGGAAATTCGCTTTGAAAATGTCTGGTTCGCCTATAAAGCTGACGAGTACGTTCTTAAAGATTTAAATTTTACGATTCGCCCTGGGGAAAAAGTGGCCCTGGTGGGTCCCACCGGCGCCGGCAAAAGCTCCGTGATTCGCCTCCTCTGCCGCTTGCAGGAACCCAGTCGGGGCCGGATTTTAGTGGACGGCATCGATATTCGGGAGCTTTCCCAAAATCAACTGCGGCGCTTTATCGGCGTTATTCTCCAGGAAAGTTTTCTCTTCGCCGGGGACGTCAAACGGAATATTACCCTGGGAGAAAATTACAGTTTAGAAGCCGTGCAACGGGCCGCCCAGTTAACCAACGTGGATCAACTGATTCAAGAACTCCCCCAGGGGTATCAGACCATTCTGCGGGAGCGGGGCAGTAACCTCTCCGGCGGTCAAAAACAGTTGTTGGCCTTCGCTCGGGTGGCTATCCGAGAACCCCATGTTTTAGTTTTAGACGAAGCCACCGCCAGCCTCGACGTCAACACCGAAGCCCAAATTCAAACGGCGCTGTCGCACCTGATGGCCAACCGCACCGCCATTATCATCGCCCATCGACTCTCTACCATTCGCCATGTGGATCGGATTTTTGTCCTTAAGCAGGGGCGCATTGTGGAAGAAGGCGCCCATGAGCAGTTGTTAAAGTTGGGCGGACTCTACGCCAGTCTTTATCAGTTACAAGAGTTGGCGCCGGTCTAGGTTCAGATTTCAGTTTACTGCTTGAGGATCACCCGAGCCAGACTGACCCCCGGATAATAGCGGTCGAGAATTTGCTGATAGGTGTAACCCTGGCGGGCTAAATCATAGGCGCCGAGTTGACTCATGCCCCGGCCTTTATGGACGGAACTGACAATGGCGTCGGTGGAGGCGTAGAGGGATTCCACCACCCCGCCCCGGTAACTGAGGACTTGACCGCCGGTAGAGCCGACGGCCTGATAACCCGTTTGGTATTCGCTGTTAATGCCCTTATAGACCTGCCAGCGCTGGTTATCGCCCAGGTCAAACCAGCGACTGGCGGGACGAATCATGTGGACGAGGGCGTAGGAGCGGGCGGCGATGGCCTGGGCCTTCAGCGCCTCGGCGGGGGCGTTAGCGTGCATTTCGCTCCCCACCACGCTGACTAAGTAATGCTCCAAATCCACGTAGTTCACGGCGGTTAAAGCGCCGCCCTCCGCCGCCAACAAGAGGCGCCCCCGGTACCAACGGTCGTTGACATAGAGGTAACCGCCCTGGGTCGGATTCACCCAGAGGACGCCGGGGTAAGGATTGCCGTTCACCAACACATTCGCGCCGCTGGCGCTCACCGTTAGGGGACGACCGGCGCCGATCAGTTTGAGGGAACGACCGGAGCGCTCCTGGAGATGGGCTTGTTGCGACGTTCCCAAAGTCAGGGAATCCACCCGCCGGGCGATCCCCACTCGAATATCCAAAGAAGGCGGCACATAATTATCCGGCACGCTACCGAGGGGGGGCGCCGCGGTTTGGGGTTGAGGCGCTTGTTTAACCGGAGCCGGAGCTTTGACCGTTTTCGCCTTGACCGGCGCTTGGGGAGCGGGGATAACGGCTTGGGGTTTAGCGCCCTGAGTTTTGGGCAAGGGATCAGGCAAAGGCTGAGGTTTAGCTTCCGGGGCAGGCTTCCCTGATAACTGATCGCTGTCACCTGATCTCTGATAACGGTCTCGGGGCGCCGGCATTTCGCTCAGGGGCGGAACCGTCACCGGCTCTACCGCCGTCTGGGGAGCGGGGGCGGAAAAAAGCGTCCAAATCAATGGCGCCGAGGAAAGACCCAAACCCCCTAGGAGCCAGAGACCGGAGGTGTTGAAGGCGCTCAAAAAGTCCGTCAGGGGGGTTAATAGGGGTCGTTTCATGGATTGGGGGTTAGGGATTGGGAGGTAGGGATTGGGGGCTGAGTTAACAGTTCCTTTTCCAGACGCTTGACTTCGGCGCCGAGGGGGGGAAGAACCGGCGAAAAGGGCTGGTGCAGGCTAATTAACTGCGCCAAAGCCCGTTTCAGTTGGGGACGGGGCACAATGGCGTCCACAAAGCCGTGTTGTAACAAATATTCCGACGTTTGGAAATCCTCCGGCAGTTTTTCTCGGATGGTTTGCTCGATCACCCGGCGCCCGGCGAAGCCGATGGTGGCCTTGGGTTCCGCTAGGATTAAATCCCCCAGCATGGCGAAACTGGCGGTCACCCCGCCGGTGGTGGGATGGGTCAAGACGGGAATATAGAGTAATTTAGCGGCCCGGTGGCGCTCCAGGGCGCCGGAAATCTTAGCCATTTGCATCAGGCTTAACATCCCTTCCTGCATCCGAGCGCCGCCGGAGGCGCAAATAATAATCACCGGCAGGCGCTCTAGGGTGCCGTATTCGATCAAGCGGCAAAGTTTTTCCCCCACCACGGATCCCATACTGCCTCCCATAAAGCGGAAGTCCATCACCCCCAGCGCCGCGGGGAGGCCGTCGAGGAGTCCGGTTCCGGTTTGGACGGCGTCCTTGAGTTGGGTGCTCCGTTGACTCTCCTTAATCCGGTCTTGGTAAGTTTTGCGGTCGCGAAACTGGAGGGGGTCGGTGGGTTGAAGATGGTCGTTGAGGGGTTGCCAGGTTTTGGCGTCGATCAATTGACGAATCCGTTCGTCGCTATCCACCCGCAGATGGTGCCCGCACTCGCCGCAGACCATTTGGTTTGCCTGAAGGTCTTTGGTGTAGGTTAAAACGGCGCAGGCGGGGCATTTTGTCCAGAGTCCGTCGGCGATTTCCCGCTCCTGTTGTTGAACCCGGCTAGGGGGTTCCGCTTTTTCCCGGTTGGCAAACCAATCAAATAAGGACATTTT
>JAYKIZ010000308.1:0-5896 GCA_035285965.1 Cyanobacteriota bacterium
GAACGCCGACATTAGCAACATCACCCTGTTCGCCGATCCCCAGGTGGTTAACTTTTACCGGCGCCTTGGTTTTGTCCTCGACCCGGAAGGCATCAAGGGCATGTTCTGGTATCCCGACTAGGGGGAAAGACCCCCTCTAAAGCGATCAGCCCGTGTTGCGCATCCCGGCGGCGATGCCGTTAATGGTTAACAGCGCCCCCCGCAGGAGTTCTTCCTTGGAATAGCGCCGATAACGCACCCCGTTAGCCTCCGCTTCCTGGGTCACAGTCCGCAGGCGCTTGAGGAGGGAAATTTGCAAGAGTCCCAAGGGCACGATGGTGCGATTGCGGAGATGGACGGATTGTTGTAGGCCGGGGTCGTTTTCCAGCAGTTCCCGGTTCCCCGAAATTTGCAGAGCCAACTGGCAAGTCAACTGGTACTCTTTGACGATTTGTTGGAAAATACGGTCAAAGCGGGCCTGGTCCTCCGGTTTGGCTAACTCCTGGATATACTGAGCGGCGATGCTCAGATCCACCTTCGATAGGGTCATTTCCGCCTTGGAAATCACCATGTTAAAGAAGGGCCATTTGAAATAGAAATACCGCAGAAGTTTCAGATTTTTTACCGGGTCCTGCTCAATGAATTGCTGGAGCGCCGAGCCGACCCCATACCAAGCCGGTAGCAGGAAGCGGGACTGAGTCCAGCTAAAGACCCAGGGAATGGCCCGCAGGGTGCTCAGATCCCGTTTGCCGTCCTTGCGGCGGGCCGGGCGGGAGCTAATTTGTAATTCGCTGATTTCCGGGATCGGCGTCACGGAGAGGAAAAAGTCCAAAAAGTCTGGGTCTTCGTAGATCAAACTGCGATAAACCCGCCGGGAGGAAACCGCCAATTCTTCCATAATCCGGTTCCATGGTTCGATGTAGTCGAAACTGCTCTGGAGCAAGCTGGCTTGGATCACCGCCGTGGTCAGGGTTTCCAGGTTATAGAGCGCCAACTCCGGCAGGGAGTATTTGGAGGCTAAGACTTCCCCCTGCTCCGTGATTTTAATCCGCCCGTTCACTGTCCCCGCAGGTTGGGCCAAAATGGCTTTATAGGCCGGCCCGCCCCCCCGACCCACGGAGCCGCCCCGACCGTGGAAAAGCCGCAGGATTAAGCCATATTTCTGGGCCACGGCGTAGAGTGCCTTTTGGGCTTTGTGAATTTCCCAGTTACTGCTCAAAAACCCCGAATCTTTGTTGCTGTCGGAGTAGCCCACCATTACTTCCTGCAAATTAGGCGGCGTCAAGGCCCCGGCGCCAGGGGAAGAGAGACGAGCGCCGTCGGGATTTTCTAGGTAAGCGAGGGCTTCGTAACTCCCCGCCAGGGCCGCCCGGTAGAAGGGCAGGGAAAACAAAGTTTCCATAATCCCCGGCGCGTTTTTCAAATCCTCCACTGTTTCAAAAAGGGGCACAATGCGGAGCGCCGCCGCGCTGGTGGCGGGGTCGTAGAGTCCGGCTTCCTTGGCTAGCAGTAAGACCTCCAGCACGTCGCTGGCGTCGTTGGTCATGCTGATAATGTAGGTGTGGCAAATTTCGGCGCCAAATTCTTGTTGGAGATGGCGCAGGGTTCTCAGGGTTTCGATGGTTTCCTTGGTGCGGTCGGAAAAGGGCGTTTCCTGGGGGATGAGGGGCCGCCGGGTTTGTAGCTCCATCCCCAGCCACTCCAGTTTTTCCGTCTCCGAAAGTTGGTCGTAGGGACAGGCGAGAACCCCCATATAGGCGGCCACTTCGGCGATGGCTTCGGCGTGGCGGGAGGATTCCTGGCGAAAATCCAACTGAGCTAGGTTAAAACTATAGACCTCAACCTGGGTAATCAAGCTTTCCAGTTCCGAGCAGGTTAACCCGGTCTCCTGAAGGTTGCGCTGGATCACCTTTAACTCCTCCAGGAAGGCCTGCCCGGTTTCGTAATGTTGACTATTGGCTCGATGGCTCAGAAGTCGGCGCTCGTCGGGATTTTTCAGCCGTTGATTGCGCAGAAGGGTGTTTTGTAGGCGCTCTTCAATGTAGGCCAACTTCATCCGGTAGGGTTCCTGCCGGAAGCGGAGGGAGACCTCTTCGTAAATATGGGGCAGTTCAATCCGGTCCCGCTCCAAGGAATCCAGTAATTCCTGGGACACCTTGCACCAGTGGAGGGAGGGGCTGAGGATGGCCGTTAGCTCTTCTAGAGAATGAATATATTTATTGAGCACCATGCCCCGTTGGTAGCAGGCGGTTTGCCAGGTCACCTCCGGGGTGACAAAGGGGTTGCCGTCCCGGTCGCCCCCCACCCAGGAGCCGAAGTAACAAAAGTTGGCCTTGGGCGTTCTCAGGCGGGGAAAGGCTTCCTTCAGCGCCTGTTGGAGCCGTTTAGCCAGTTCCGGCGCCGCGTCGAAGAGGACTTCGTCGAAGTAGTGGAGGGAGTAATCCACCTCGTCCAGAACCGTGGGCTTAAACTGGTGTAGCTCGTCCGTGCGCCACCAAAAGCGGATTTCCTCCATTAACTGCTCCGTGACGGCCTTGGCGTCCCAATGGTTGAGCCAGTCGCTGCGGTCTAGCAGAGCTTCCAGTTGATCCAATTTCCCCAAAATCCGGTCGATGCGCCGTTGTTTGTGGCGGATGGTGTGGCGGACAATTTCCGTGGGGTGGGCGGTGATCACCAAGCGAATATCCAGCTGATCCAGGAGACGCTGGATCTGTTGGGGCGGCACGTTCAGGTGTTTGAGTTCCTGAAACAGCCAAGCGAAGGTGCCAATTTGGAGATGGGGCCCCTCCTCTTCTCCTAGACTCTTGCGGAGTAGGCTGACTTCGATGGGGGGCGCGCCCCCTTCTTCGGCGCCCATTTCGTTCCAAAATTGGGCCTGCTGGGCGTTGTCCCGACGGTATTCCCCCTTCCACTGCTCGTAGTGTTGTTCGACGATATTAATTAACTGAAAATACAAGGCAAAGGCCCGGGCGGAGCGGATGGCGTCGTTTAGTTCCAGGCGCTCGATCCGTTCCGTGATCCGTTGCCGGAAACTCGGCGCCGCGATTTTTTGGCCGCTCTCTTCCCCTCCGGCGCCTTCGGCGGCGCTGTGGGAGCGCAGTTCCGTTAAGAGATCGACTAACTCCTGACCGCACTCGCTTTGGAGCACCCTTTCCCAAAGTTCCTCCACCAATTGCAGACGATCCTGAAGCACCGATTCCTTGATTCCGCCGGCGCTGGTAAAGGGATCCGCCCCGGTGGCTGGGTCGATCTGGGGAATGGGGGAAGCGGAATAAAGAGCCGGACTCATGGCGACCTCAATCGGAATGAACAAGGGATCGGCGTCGGGGTTGGTTCCCAGCGCCGTCTCTGCCTACATTGCCCAGGCTAGCGACGGCTCTCCTAATCTTTTAATCAGAAGCGACCGCGGATACAACGGAGGACAGAGGGGATTTAGGTAAAATCTATATCATTTTATCGGTCTGAAAGCTTTCCCTTGGTGTATAAACCATCACCTAAATCAGGAAACGGGGATATTTAGCGCCGTTTTGGCCGCTAAACTCCCCATTGCGTTAAAGCAAGTGACACTGAAGCTCAGGAGCGAGAGCGGCGCCGGTGCTCCATCGCCGTTCCCACCCCCAGCGCCGCTAGGGAACCGAGTAGAGTTATCGGTTCTGGAACAGCTTCTACTGAACCAGAAACGGGGAAACCATTGTAATCGCTGACTGCGCTATTAAGTCCAACTGTCCCACCTTGGGAGGTCAACCGTTGGGAAAAGACCAAAGAGAGAGAATTGCTACCCCTTTGCCAGTCAATCGCCTGAATCCCCCCAGTGTCGTAACTTACGTTGAAGACATCGATGGCGGTAAACTCAACGTTATCAACAGTAATGTTGCTCGATGTCACCGTCGGCGCTGCGTCATCATTAACGAAGAAACTCCCCACGATGGGTTTGGCGGGACTGGTGTTGACGACAGTACCATTATCTAACACCCACTCCAGAGCCTGAACCGGCTCCAGCGCCGGGTTAGCGAGCAGGACGGCGGCGACGCCGATGGACGCGACCAGAGACTGACGTTTAAACATACTGAAAGAGTCCTCACAGATTAGATGGGGATAATGAGCAAGATTGACTATAGAGTAGCAAACCACTGGGGATTGTCAACGAAATTAGTCACGGGCGTCCCTAAATAATTAGTGAAGTGGGCCAGCATTTCAGTATCGAAAAAGATTTGATTATCGCTAAAGGTTAACTGGCCGAAACTGAGGCCATCGAGCATAATCAGATCTCCCTCGGCGGGATTAAAATCGAGGATACGATCACTGCCAGCGCCGCTCCGTAGAACAAAGCCGTCAGCGCCAAGCCCGCCCGTCAGCACATCAATGCCGGCGCCGCCGTCGAGGAGATCATCCCCGGCGCCGCCATAGAGTTTATCCACGTCCCCGCCGCCATAGAGACGGTCGCCGCCATTCCCGCCCAGAAGCACATCTCGTTGGTTCGATCCCCACAGTTCATCGTCTCCGTCGCCCCCATCCATGCGATAGGAACCGACTAAGTCCCTGACGTCGAGAAGCTCATTCCACCAATTGCCGGCGGTTACCTCGTTGGTTACGTTGTGGGGCTCTAGGGTCTGTAACTTGAAAGTATCACTGACTGTCGCGCCATCGGGGTCGCTGGCGACAACGGTGATCGAAACCGTAAATCCACTACCGGGGGAAGGCGTGCCAGCTAGGGTGCGAGTGGCGGCGTCGAAGGTAATGCCACTAGGTAAGAAGCTAAACGGAGTCAGACTATAGGTGAGAAGATCTCCATCGGCGTCGCTAAAGGTGTCGCTAGAGAAGGTGTAACTGAAAGGTTGATTCACAACTGCGACTTGATCGAGCAGCGGTTGATTTAAGACAGGAGAGCTATTAGCGGTCGCAATGGTGATGGGAACCGCCACTTGGTTATTGCTAGGATCGGCTTCGCCAATCGCGCCATAGGTTCCAGCGCTAAAAAGGAGGTAGTAATTTCCTGTAATGTCGCTGGGCAAAGTTAAACTCCGATTAACGGTGTAACTCTCGTTAGAGGCTAGGGGGGTTTGGGTGGTCATCCACTCACCGGTTAGGTAGGTATCCGAAAAATCAAAGAGTTGATCCGCGGAAAGATAAACGGTGTCGTTCCAATCCTGATCCCCAGTGGCCTGTCCTTGATTAACGACTGTCCAGGAAACATTAATGACGCTATTCGCAGGAGCGGCGCTGGGAGCTTCAGCCGTAATAACAAGATCGATAAAATCGTCATTTTGGATGGAGCCTGTTCCCTGAGCTTGGGTGATTGTGGCATTGACGGGATTAGTGAGATTGACAACAAAGGTTTCATTCCCCTCTACCAATAAATCTCCCGTCACCGGAACAGTGATGGTTTGGCTTAACTGTCCGGGGTTGAAGGTTAAGGAGCCGCTGACTGCGGTGTAATCGCTCCCCGCCAAAGCGGTTCCATCAGCGGTACTATAATCTACAGTGATGATTTGATCGCTCCCCGCCGCTAGGGACACCGTAAAGTTTGCTTGGGTTGTACCGTTGTCGCCTTCGTTCCGGCTGACATTATTAATAGAGAGGGACGGCGCCGGTTGAGTCGTGGTGGCGAGAGTGAGGGTATAGGCGGTGGGTCGGGATTGGGAACTGGCGATATCATAGGCGCCATTGCCCGAAACGTAGAGAAGATAGGTTCCCGCCGCTAGAGTCTGTTCGGCGCCGGCGCTGGTTTCCGTGGGATCGTTGCTGAGATTGACTAGACTTACTCCCCCTGAGATTTGAGAGACAGAGAGACTGGTATAAGCTTGAGCGTCATCGGTCAAGCTAAAACTAACGGCGCTGGTTTCGCTCAGGGTGAATTGATACACATCGCTATCAGAGAAAGAGCTACCACCACCATAGTAATAAAAGACGTAGTCAC
>JAYKIZ010000309.1:0-3195 GCA_035285965.1 Cyanobacteriota bacterium
CTCGGTTTAGAAAATGTAGGGGTGAGTTTAGATCAACGCAATTTCATTCCCGTCAACGATCAAATGGCGGTTCTTAAAGACGGAGAACCGGCGCCCCATCTTTGGGCCGTGGGGGACGCGACGGGGAAAATGATGCTGGCCCACGCCGCCTCCGGTCAGGGCGTGGTGGCGGTGGAAAATATCTGCGGGCGCGAGAAAACCATTGATTACCGCTCCATTCCCGCCGCGGCTTTTACTCACCCGGAAATTAGCTATGTGGGTCTGACGGAAGCCCAAGCCAAAACCCTAGGGGAAACGGAAGGCTTTAGCGTCGGCGCCGCTAAAACCTACTTCAAGGGCAACTCTAAGGCGCTGGCGGAGAAGGAAACGGACGGTATCGCTAAGGTGATTTACCGTCAGGATACCGGCGAACTTTTAGGCGTCCACATTATCGGTATCCACGCCTCCGATTTAATCCAGGAAGCCGCCAACGCCATCGCCGAGCGCCGTTCGGTGCGAGAGTTAGCGTTCCAGATCCACGCCCATCCCACTCTCTCGGAAGTGTTGGACGAGGCCTATAAACGAGCGGTTTAGGTTAGGAGTGGCGGCCGCTCCCCATCCTCAACCGCTGTCAGGGGTCAACGGGCCATCAACGGGACTTGGGTTTGACCATCAACGCCGCTCTAACGCCTTTAACTCGCCCGGCGCCGACCCCCTAAGGCTCAGTTTGGCAATAACGGTTCATCTCCGTAATCACCTGTCGCTCCTGCTGGCCAATTTTTTTGACCTTATCTTGGGCCAAACGAACGGTCAAAATATCCTTAGAGTCCAGCGCCGCGATTAAGGTGCGGGTGGTTTCGCCGTTGCCCTGATAAATTGCCGCCAGTTGGGACTGAAATTGGCTGAGTTGGGGATCGGCTAACTTGAAGCCCTCAAGTTTTTGACTGGCTTCCTCAAACCGCTCCGCCACCCCTAGCACTTCCTTGGGATCGGTGGATTGGCGGTATTTTTCGCTCTCCTGAGCAAGGGATTGGGTCACGAGGATCAACTTTTGACACTGTGCCGTTTTACTGGCGCCGCAACTGACGAGCGCCAGCGCCGAAAAGAGGAGAAGGAGGGAATACAAAAAGCCAGAGCGGGGGAATAATGACATAAAGACTTCAAAAAAACAAGGAGAGAAAGCTACCCTCCCGTTGAAAAAGTATCGGCTTAGAATACCCCTAAGCCCTATAAAATTAACAAGAGTCGCCCCCCATGCCAACCATGTTACAAGACCCCCAAACCATTCGCTATTACCAAAAACTGACGGACGCGATGGTGGAGCTTTGGAACCGTGGTCGTACCCAGGAAGAACTCCGCCTCTACACCGATGGTTACCTCGCCTCCCTCCGTCACAGCAATACGATAGAGCCTTATCTCGTCCACCGTTTGGAAGAAGAGGCGCTGGACTTTCTGCGGGACCCCTACAATTTCCGGCAACCTGCCTTTGAGACCGAGCTGGACTACGACTATCGTTAATGAGCCTATTCTCCGTTCCATTTCTAGGTTAAAGGCTTGTCAGAGCAAAATTTTGATGTGGCAATTATCGGTGCCGGGCATAACGGTTTAGTCTGCGCCGCTTACTTGCTCAAGGCTGGCTTCCGAGTCCTGCTCCTCGAAAAGCGCCCGGTTCCCGGCGGCGCCGCCACCACGGAGGAACTTCTACCGGAAACCGCGCCGGGCTTTCGCTTTAACCGTTGCGCCATTGACCACGAGTTTATTTTCCTCGGCCCGGTCATTCAAGAACTGGGTTTACAAAACTGGGGTTTGGAGTATTTATTTCCAGATCCCAGCGTTTTTTGTCCCCAGCCCAACGGCGATTATTTTCTGGCTCATCGCTCCTTGGAACGAACCTGCGAGGACATCGCCCGCTACAGCGCCGCCGACGCCCGGCAGTATCAAGCCTTTATCCAGCATTGGCAGGGCCTACTGAAGGCTATTCAACCCCTGTTTAACGTTCCGCCCCAAGATATTTTAGAAATTATCGGCGCTTACGATTGGGAGCGGCTCCAAGCGGTCTGGCGCCTAGCGGGGTCGAAAAATAAGGCGCTGGATTTCATCCGCACCATGCTCAATTCCCCAGAGGACGTCCTCAACGAATGGTTCGACTGCGAGCAGGTGAAGGCGCCGTTAGCCCGGCTCGCCAGCGAAATCGGCGCTCCGCCCTCCCAAAAAGGCGCCGCCTCCGGCATGATGATGGTGGCCATGCGGCATCAGACAGGGATCGCCCGTCCGCGGGGAGGCACCGGCGCTTTGACCCAGGCGTTGGTTAACCTGGTTCAATCCTTAGGGGGCAAGATTCTGACGGAGCAAAGGGTTAAACGTATTTTGGTGGAAGACGGTCGCGCCGTCGGCGTGGAAACTGCCACCCATGTTTATCGGGCTTCCCAGGGCGTGATCGCTAATGTGGACGCCCGTCGGGTCTTTCTGGATCTCCTCGACCCCGGCGCTGTCCCTCCCCTGCGTCGGCGCCTAGAGCGCCGGATTGTCAATAATAATGAATCTCTCTTAAAAATCGACTGCGCCTTGGCGGGTTTACCGACCTTTAGCTCCGCCCAGGGCAAACCGGAACTCTTGCAAGGCACGATTTTAATCGCCGATTCCCTGCGTCATGTGGAGGAAGCCCACGCCCTGGCCCAGATGGGGCAAATTCCCGACCGCAATCCCTCCCTTTACCTCGATATTCCCACCCTCTTAGATCCCTCCATGGCGCCGGAGGGCAAACACACCCTTTGGATTGAATTTTTCGCCCCCTATGAAATTGCCGGCGCCGAAGGAACGGGGCTGGCGGGCACCGGCTGGACGACGGAACTGAAGGAACGGGTGGCGGATCGAGTGATAGCTAAACTGGCGGACTACGCGCCGGATTTGCCGGGTTTAATCATCGACCGCCATGTGGAAAGCCCGGCGGAGTTGGGGGAGCGCCTCGGCGCCTACCGGGGCAATTATTACCATTTGGATATGACCCTAGACCAAATGATGTTCCTACGACCCCTACCGGAAATCGCCAACTACCAAACTCCGGTGCAAAACCTCTATCTCACCGGCGCCGGCGCTCACCCCGGCGGCTCCATTTCCGGGATGCCGGGGCGTAACTGCGCTCGGGTCTTTCTCAAGCAACAGCGGCGCTGGCGATTTTAGGGCCGGCGCTCGCTAGATCCGGAAGCGTCTCGGCTA
>JAYKIZ010000310.1:0-9476 GCA_035285965.1 Cyanobacteriota bacterium
ATCCGCCGGGCTTGGGGAGCGTCTTGTTTTTGCCAAGATCCCTGGGCGGTTTTTTGCAAGGGCAGAACCCCCACGCCTAAATCCAGGAGACCCGCCTCGGCGATGAGGCGAATTTGAGCCTTGAGGGGGTCGGTTTCCGCTAGGGCGAAGGCGTTAACGGCGCCGTTTTGCGGCGCTAGGGCCGTTTGCACTTCGTCGAAGGGCAGGGATTTCCCCAGCGCCGCTTCGTAGCCCTGACGCCAGGGAATCGAGCTAATATACTCAAAGTTCACCGTTAACCAGGCCTGGTCTCCCGTTTCCACCAGCGCCAAATAGTCATTGTTGTAGCCAAACCAACTTTCCCCCAGGGGATCGCCCCACTGGGCCAAAATCTCGTAGCCAAAGCCTTCCGGTAAAACCAAATCGTCCGCGACGGTGAACTGAGCCAGTCGGCGCTGTTGTTGGGCCGGGGTCAGCTTATCCGTCGGTAGGGGCAGGGGGTAAGGAATGGGGGTAAAGTCGCTGAAGCGAAGGCCCTGAGCTGTGGTTGCTTTCGGCAACGCCTGGGGCGCGAGGGCGGCGCTAGCGCCGAGGAAGAGGAGGAACTGACGTCGAGACCAGACCATAGAGGATTTTACTGGGGGAGAAGGCTCTTTCCTCCAAAATAATAAACCCCCTAGGTAGGGGGCTGGCGGTCATAATTTTTAATCGTCCAATTTAAGCCAATTGGCGAGAAACTTCGAGCGGTTGTTTCTCTTTGATTCGTGTCCGCTATTTATAGTCATGCACGATCTTGCCGAAGGGCAGAAATAACTCTCCCTGTCCAAAGAAGCCGCCAAGAATACTTTTTGGCTCCAGCAGGTACGTGGGATCGATTTCCGAGCGTTCATGGAGCACGGAGGCGAGTCCGCCAAAGAACTTGCCTTCCTGGACTGTAAACTTGCCTTCCGTCAACACCAGTTCCCGTAGCGGTTCCCCGTTTTCCTCGGCGCTGGGAATATATTTCAGCGAGAACACGCCGTCCCGACTCCAAGGAATGTCAGATCTTTTGGCCTCGTACTCCGGCACAACCAACGTCTTCAAAATCTGATGGTCAAGCCGAGTCACTTTGCCGATTACCGCCTCCTGTTCGAGGGTCAGGCTTATTGCCGCCATTTTCTTTTGATAGCCCCAAATCTCTCGTCCGGCGGTCAAAGGCACGGGGCTGTTGACATAGAGGAAAGGCTCGTAATCGCCTTCATAGTCTTTGTACTTAACCTGGACGTAAATCGCCATTTCCTTGAATCCGCCCTGGGTGGCTCCCAGCTCAAACTCAGATATCCAGGTGATAACTTTGTTGGTTCGCGCCTCCAGGGGATCGGGGATCAGGCGCTTCACATTATCGATGTCGGTTTCGTAAACAACCAACTGAACCCGCATATCCCTCAAAAGGAGTGGGGGGGCGCTGTAAAGCGGCGAGACGATTGGGTTGGTAAAACCCCAGTGTTGTGGCTTCATGTTTTCCTTCCTTGTGAAATCCTGTCCTAACTTTGCGACCTAGGATGGTCTTGCTCAATTCTCTCTGAACCCACAGTCTCCCAAAGGTGGCGGTGGTCAAGTTGGGTTTTGCGCTTCTGTCCTCCATTATATCCAAGGCCAGAGTAACTGCCCCCAATCGTTCCGTAACGATAAGTCACAGGGGGGAATACGCTTGATATTGTCCTCGGATCTGGAAACCGAGGCGGCGCCGAAAGTTTAGTCAATCATTAACCGCAACAGCGCCGCGATACTTTCCGCCGGATAGAGGGGAACCCCTAGGGTTTCCGAGACTTCCGCCACGGTGGAGTCGTCCAAAAAGCGATCTTCGCCGGGTTTGAGCATCAAACTGGGAAACAAAATCCCGTCCCCTAGGTCCTGCCCTTGCAGGTGATGGATTAAATCCTGCCCCGTCAGCAGTCCCGTCACAGTAATCTCTTGCCCCCAATAAAGACTATTCAGCGCCGCTAGGGTCACGGTTAAGCCCTCCACTTGATTAAGACGTTCCACTAGAGGAGCAAAGGCCTGGGCCACGGCGTTCCCCACCACCCAGGTCCAGCGCCGGGGGGCGGCAATCCGGGGGGGTAACATTTCCTCCGCTTGACGCTGGAATTCCTTCAAAAATTGGCGAATGGAGCCGACGCCATTGCCAATTTGGGGATAGTCTTCGTAATCTTCCTCTGGGGGCAAGTCTTGGCCAGCGATTAAAAACCACTCGTCCGCCAGCCAGGCGAAGTGACTTTGGAATTGAGATTGAAAGCGGCGCTGGAGCGCCTGCACCTGGGCGATGACTTCCCGGGCCTTGTCCGGGGTGACGGGGATTAACTCGTCCTCCGGGGGACGAAAGCGGGTTAACCCCACAGGCACCACCGCCACGGAAATCACCGCCGGAATGTCCCCCTGATGGAAACGGGCTAAATCCAACAGCGTGTTTTCCAACTGCTCCCCGTCGTTAAGACCGGGACAGACCACCACCTGGGCGTGGATCTGCAAGCGCCGCACTTGGAACCAAGCCAATTGCTCTAGGAATTGACCGGCCCGGGGATTTTTTAGCAGGCGACTACGGAGTTCCGGCGCGGTGGCGTGGACGGAGACGTAGAGGGGCGATAAGCGAAGAGCTTCAATCCGTTCCCATTCCCGTTCCGTTAAATTAGTTAGGGTCAGGTAACTGCCGTAGAGAAAACTGAGGCGATAGTCGTCGTCTTTAAAATAGAGGCTCTGGCGCCGTCCCGGGGGTTGTTGGTCGATAAAACAAAAGGGACAACGGTTATTGCATTGGATCAGACCGTCAAAGAGCGCCGTCTCAAACTCCAGCCCCAAATCTTCGTCATAGTCCTTCTCAATTTCCAGATGATGGCGGCGCCCCTGTTGATCCAGGACTTCTAGTTCTAAATACTCGTCGGCGCAGAGAAATTGGTAGTCGATCAAATCCCGCGGCGCTTGACCATTGATCTGGACTAGGGCGTCCCCCGGCTCAAAACCCAGTTCGGCGGCGATGGACTCCGGCAGGACGGCGCTGATTTTAGCGGGTTGGATAGTGGCGGCGCTCACGGGGAAGTCTGGGGAGGCTGAAAACGAGAGGTTTGACCACTGATTATAGTCCGATGGCTTCCATCGGGGGATGAACGCAAGGGTCAGCAGGATTAAATGTACTGTCAAATATTGCCGATCTAGGGGTATTCCGGCAGAGAGCTAGGAACTTTCTCAACACTTTACTAATACTGTTTCATCGCCCTGGACATATCCCGTTCATCTTGGCGGCGCTTGAGGGTTTCCCGTTTATCGTGGAGCTTTTTACCTCGACCGAGGCCAAGGCTCACTTTCACCCAACTGCCCTTCATGTAGAGCTTGAGGGGCACCAGAGTTAAGCCCTTTTGCTCCACTTGCCCAATCAATTTACGAATCTCCCAGTTATGGAGGAGGAGCTTACGAGTGCGACGGGGATCGTGGTTAAAGTACTGACTACTGGCGTCGTAGGGGGAAATATGGACGTTTAATAGCCAGGCTTCGCCGTTTTTAATCAAGGCGTAGCCGTCCCGTAAATTCGCTTTCCCCGCCCGCAGGGACTTAACTTCCGTGCCCTTGAGTTCGATACCCGCCTCGTAGGTTTCGAGGATTTCGTAGAGGTGGCGGGCTTGGCGGTTGTCGCTGAGGATTTTTACTTTCTTTGTATCGTCGGATTTAGCCATAGTCTTTCTAGCATACCACTCTGGTTTTAAGATGAGAATTAGGGCAAACCGTCGTTTAACTCCCCCTCTCTTGGGCTTTATCTCCCTACAGTTCGGCAAGCTCAGTGGAACAATCCCCCTTTGTAAGGGGGACTTGGAAGCCGATTCCCCCCTTTCCAAGGGGGGTTAGGGGGGATTCTGATAGGGAAACCAATTACTCCCAGTTAACTCATTTTAACCAATCCAATGGCTTCTCAACTCCGAATTTATGTCCCCGAACATCCCCTGCTCCAACATTGGCTGGCGGTGGCCCGGGATCAGGAAACTCCTCCAGTTCTGTTTAAAACGGCGCTGACGGAGTTGGGGCGCTGGTTGACCTACGAAGCCGCCCGTTATTGGTTGCCGACCCTAGAAACGACGGTGCAAACGCCCCTAGGAACCGCGCCGGGGAAGTTCGTTAATCCCCAGATTCCCCTGGCCTTGGTGCCCATTCTACGGGCGGGGCTGGTTCTCCTCGACGGCGCTCAATCCCTCTTGCCCTTGGCGTCCACTTATCATTTGGGCATGGTTCGAGACGAAGAAACCCTAACGCCGACCTGTTACCTCAATAAACTGCCCCCTACCTTCGCGCCGCAAACCCATATTCTCCTGCTAGACCCAATGCTGGCCACCGGGGGAACCGTGGGGGAAGCCCTGAAATTGCTCCTAGAGCGGGGCGCCGACCCGGCGCTGATTCGGTTAGTCTCCGTCCTAGCGGCGCCGCCGGCCCTGCAGAAATTAAGCGCCGATTATCCCGAGTTGACCATCTACGCCGCTATGATTGATGAAAGCCTCAACGACCGGGGTTGGATTGTTCCCGGTTTGGGGGACGCGGGGGACCGCGCCTTCGGCACTGTGGCGGGTTAAGAACGAGGTAAAGTCAATGGCCCAAAAAGATAATTTCAGCGGCGGTTTTCTGCTCGGCGCCCTAGTGGGGGGCGTGGTGGGGGGCGTGGTCGGCGCCGTTTTGGCCAACCGTAAATCCCAGACCTCGGAAGAGAAACCGCCCCTGGGGGAACTGCCTTTGGATTCCGAAGAAAATATCGAACTGGCCCGGCGCCGTTTGGAGGATAAAATCGCCCAACTCAACGGCGCCATCGACGAAGTGCGTCTGCAACTGGGAACCGTTAATAGTCGAGGGGAGACCCACCCGGAGGAGCGTTAGGGAGCGCCGGGACACCATGGCCCAAATTAGCCTAGCGCTGGTTCAAGGGGACGAGTTAATCCGGGCCGGATGGCGAGCTTCCCTGGGGAACGACGCCGATTTTCTCTGGTTAGGGGAGGCTTCCACGGCTCAGGGGGCTTTGACGCTAATCGAACAAGCCCGGCCCGATGTGGCGCTGATTGATCTGGAATTAGCCGATGGCAATGGAACCGCCTTGACCGCGGAGATTAAGGCCCGCCCTTGGCCGGTCCGCGTTTTAATTTTGACCTTAGACAGTCAACCCCGCTCTGTCCTCGGGGCCTTCCGCGCCGGCGCCGATTCCTATTGTCTTCAGGGTATTTCCCCGGAACGGCTAAAGGAGGCCGTTAAAGCGACTCGCCAAGGGCAAACCTGGATTGACCCCGCCATCGCCCGGATTCTCGTCGCCGCCCTTCCCGGCGCTGTCCCAGAAGAAAAACAAAGTCAGATAGATTACGGTCTGACGGAACGGGAGCGAGAAATTCTGCAACTGATTGTGGACGGCTTAAGCAACGCTGAAATCGCCCAGAAACTTTATATTACAGTGGGGACGGTTAAAACTCATGTCCGCAATATTCTGAGTAAACTCGGCGCCAACGACCGCACTCAGGCCGCCGTGCGGGCGCTACGATCCGGTTTAACCCAATAACAGGCGGTTCTTGACCATACGCCCTTACCATGACCTCCCTCGCCCAGCGCCCCCCGACCAGTCTAGAGTTGCCGGAAGCCGAGACTTTTATTCTCTCGGTGGGGGGGATGAAATGCGGCGGTTGCGTCGGCGCCGTGGAGCGCCTGCTCAAGCAACAGCCTGGCGTCCTTGGAGCGTCGGTTAATTTAGTGACGGCCACGGCCCGGGTCGCCTGTCGGCGGGGGGCCAGCAACGCTGAAACCTTAGCGGCCTATCTAAGTGAAAAGGGCTTTCCTTCCCAAGCCCAAGCGCGGTCAGCGCCGCCCGCCCCCTTGCCGGAGGCCGACTTTCCCTATCGCAGTCTAGCAACGGCGCTGGCTTTATTAGTCCTTTCCAGTTTGGGGCATTGGCAACATTTGGGCGGCCCCCATTTACCCTGGGTGGGAAGTCTGGGCTTTCACTGGCTCCTAGCCACCCTGGCCTTAACGATACCGGGGCGAGAGATTTTCCGGGACGGTTGGCAGAGTTTCCGTCACGGCCGACCCGACATGAATACTTTAGTCTCCCTAGGAACCGGCGGCGCCTATTTAGCCAGTTGCGTGGCGTTTCTCTGGCCCCAGGGGGGATGGGAATGTTTTTTTGACGAGCCGGTGATGTTGTTGGGGTTTATTCTCCTGGGTCGCGCCCTGGAGGGGCAAGCTCGAAATCGGGCCGCCCAGTCCCTCAAAAGCTTGCTCGGCCTACAACCCCCCGTAGCTCGTCTGCGGTTGGGGGAACAGGAGGTGATTTTACCCGTAGAGCAAATTGTTCTGGGGGACCGACTCTCCGTTCTGCCCGGGGAAAAAATCCCCGTGGACGGGGAAGTCCTCGCCGGAACCAGCGCCGTGGACGAGGCCCTAGTAACTGGCGAATCTCTACCCGTTGCTAAGGGGCCGGGGGATATGGTTCTGGCCGGCGCTCTCAACCAAACGGGAGTCTTAACGATCCAAGCCACCCAGGTGGGGAGCGGCACCGTCCTGGCCCAGATCATCGCCGCTGTGCAGGAGGCCCAAACCCGCAAAGCGCCGATCCAACGATTGGCGGACGCCGCGGCGGGCTATTTTGCCTACGGCGTGTTAACGATTGCCTGCCTAACGGCGCTGGTCTGGAGTATTGGCGGTCGTTTGGGGCTGGAAACTGGGGGCGTTCAACCGGAACTGCTGGGGATTAAATTCGCCATCGCCGTCCTAGTGGTGGCCTGTCCCTGCGCCCTCGGTTTAGCCACCCCCACCGCTATTTTGGTGGCCACTGGCGTCGGCGCCGAATTGGGACTCTTGATTAAGGGGGGGGACGCGCTGGAAACCGCTCAACGGCTGACCCTCATCGCTTTTGATAAAACCGGCACCCTCACCCAGGGTCAGCCCCGACTCCAGGGCTTCTTTCCTCAACCATGCTCTTCAGAAAGGGATCTTTTGCAAATCGCGGCTAGCTTAGAACAGGGTAGCAATCATCCCTTTGCCAAGGCGATTTTAACGGCCGCTCGGGAACAAGACCTCCCTCCCTTGAAGGCTCGCGACTTTCACACGGAGGCCGGCGCCGGCGTTCGGGCCGTTCTGGAAGATGGGACTCCGATTTTGATTGGTAATCGAGGTTGGCTCGAAGAACAATGTATTCCCCTCGCCGCGGATTCCCCCTCGATTCCCCCCTTGTCCACTCTCCTCTACGTCGCCCAAGGACAAACCTGGCTGGGCTGTTTGGCGCTGGCCGATCCTCTGCGGCCGGAAGCGGAGGAAACCCTGGCTCGATTGCGGGCCTTGGGCTTGAAAACCGCCCTCCTCACCGGCGACCGCCCCGAGACGGCCGAGACTGTCGGCGCTCAGTTGCAAATCGCAGAAATTCACGCCCAAATCCGGCCCAAGGAGAAAGCTCGACGCATTGAGGCCTGGCAAAAACAAGGGGAAATTGTGGCGATGGTGGGGGACGGTATTAACGACGCTCCGGCGCTGGCCCAGGCCGATGTGGGGATTTCCCTCGGCGGCGCTACCGACGCGGCCCTAGAAACGGCGGATATCGTGCTGATGCGGGCCCAACTCGGCGACCTCCTCGGCGCCTTAAGCCTCAGTCGAGCCGCGGTCGGAAAAATTCGCCAAAATCTTTTTTGGGCCTTGGGCTATAATCTGCTCGCTATTCCCCTAGCCGCGGGTCTGTTTTGGCGCTGGGGTCATCTGTCCCTCAGCCCCGGCTGGGCGGCGGCTTGCATGGCGGTCAGTTCCCTCTTAGTGGTGACCAATTCCCTGACGCTGAAACGCTGTCCAACCCGGCTTAAGCCTTAGAATCGGCCCCTAAGATTTACTTGGGCCGGGGATTCAAGCTAGGATAGAAAGCTAAAGATATTTGTGCTTAACTTTAAAGGACTTAAAAAGAGGCTGTTTATGGAAAAAATCTTGGTGATTGACGACGACGCCGAGGTGCGGGAGAACCTTGGGGAGATTTTGTCCATGGCGGACTATGAAGTTGCGACGGCGGTGGACGGGGAAGAGGGCATCGCCCTAGCCAAGGATATACGACCCGATCTAATCCTCTGCGATGTTTCCATGCCCATCCTGGATGGCTACGATGTCCTCGAATGTATCCAAAGCATACCCGAAATTGCCCTGACTCCCTTAATTTTTCTGACGGGCAACTCCGAGCCTTGCCAAATGCGTCAGGGGATGGAGCTGGGCGCCGACGACTATATTATTAAACCCTTTGACGTGGCGGATTTGCTAGCGTCGATTCAGACTCGCCTGGTCAAGCAAGCCAAGATTAAACATAAACTCAAAGAAGAAAAAAATATTACCCGACAGTTTCAAAAACTAGTCCAGGAGAGCCAAAAAAACGTCTTAGATAGAGACAATATGATCTTGGTTAAAGACCGACTCCTCAATAAAATTGTGGAAAATCTAGGAGACACCGTCAATAAAATCAACCTAGTGGCCTCCTTGCTTCAGACCAGCGCCGATTCTCCCGAGCAACGCGCTAAGTATATGGGGATTCTTAAAGAAGAAACCGCCTACCAGGCTCGCCTGTTGGACGAGGTGATCGAACTGCAAAACCTCCTCAAGCCAGAAAATTTGGAAATTTTACAACGCTACAATCTCTTGTCCTAGGAGGAATCATTGCCAAATGAGATGCGCCCCAAGATGAAAATCGGGTTGTGGATTTTAGGCGATCAACTTAATTTACAACAAGCGGCGCTGGAAGCTTATCGCGGAATCAAGGCGCACACGCCGGTTATCCTAATCGAATCTTGGGATTACGCCCGTAGTCGTCCTTACCACCGCCAAAAATTAGTTCTGGTTTGGGCCGCCATGCGCCACTTCGCCGAGGCTTTACAAGCCGAAGGTTGGCCCGTGACCTACGCCGGCGCCGAGGATTTTCGAACGCCTCTATTGGCTTGGATTGAAAAAGAAAACGTTGAGCGTTTAGTCCTGACGGAACCCCAGGATCGTCCCTTTCGGGAGTTCATTGAGACGCTAGATTTGCCCTGCGCTTTAACTTGGTTAGAAAATAAGCATTTTCTCTGGTCAAGGGGGGAATTTCAAGCCTGGGCCCAGAACCGGCGCCGACTCTTATTAGAAGACTTTTACCGAGCCGGGCGCCGTCGTTTCCAGATTTTAATGACGGGGGATCAACCTCTGGGGGGACGCTGGAATTTTGACCCGGAGAATCGCCGCCCGCCTAAAAAGGGATTAACCCCGCCGCCGGTTTTAAGCTTTACGCCCGACACCCTGACTCAAACGGTCATTAATCAAGTCCGGGCTTTAGATCTTCCCGGTTATGGAAAACTAGAGCCGTTTCCTTGGGGAGTCACTCGCGACCAAGCCCTAGCGGTGTTTCAACACTTTTTAAGCCATGGTTTACCCCAATTTGGCGCTTATCAGGACGCCATGGTAACAGGGGAAAGTTTTCTCTGGCACAGTCTTTTATCTCCCTATTTAAACCT
>JAYKIZ010000311.1:0-2966 GCA_035285965.1 Cyanobacteriota bacterium
AAGAGGGGATCAAAACCGCCTTGAATAATTAAATCTCCCGTCAGAACCCCGTTTTGCAGGGTTCCCCGACCATAAACCCCGGTGGTAAAACGATGTTCCAGCCCCCAATGGTCAAGAACCGCTAGACTGGTGGCGATTTTGGTTAAAGACGCCGCCGGCGCCGCTCGATTCTCCTGATGTTGGGCTAAATAGGCCCACTCGCTCTGCATCCAGATTCCCTGGCGCTCCCGAGCGTAGCCTAGTGCCGCCAGACGGTCGAGGTAATCCTCAATAATTGCCGTCACCGCGGGATCTTCCTGGGTGGGCAGGTCAAAAATTTTAGCTCCGTCCCAGGCCACGGGTTGTCCCTGGGGCGGTTCGCCGCCCCCGAAGAACGGTAAAAAACCTAACAGGGCTAAGTTAACTGGATGAATCATCGGCCCGCTTTTTCCTCCGTTATTATCCCGCGACGCTTCGGCGCTTTTAAATATAGCAATTAACGATCAACCCGGCTCTCTCCCAGACCGATAGAGCCGCTTAGGGGGAGGGACGATGACGAGAGGGAAAAGCCGCGACATGAACCTGACCATCGACGCGCCCAACCGGCGGGGAGGCTGAGTCAGCGATGGATCGCCTCGCCTGTATGCAAAGTTTTGTCCGGGCCATTGAGTTAAATAGTTTCTCCGCCGTGGCCCGGGAGCGACAAACTACCCAACCCGCCATCAGCAAGCAAATTTCGGCGCTGGAAAAACATCTCGGCGTCCAACTGCTCCAGCGCTCCACCACGGGTTTAAACCTGACGGAAGAAGGGAAACAATATTTTCTCAAGTGCCGACAAATTTTAGAAACCCTAGCGGAAGCCGAAGCGAATCTGACTCAATCGGAAAAACCCTGCGGCGTCCTGCGGGTGGGTTGCCCGGTGCTGTTTGGACAAATGCAAATTGTGCCCCGCTTACCCGCCTTTTTTCAGCGCTATCCCCAAATTAAACTGGATTTGGTGATGGTGGACTCCTTTGTGGATTTGGTGGAGGAGGGGCTGGATCTCTGTATTCGTATTGGCGACCGTCTAGAATCCCACTTGGTGGCGGAGCGGCTAGGGATTACTCGACGAGTGACGGTGGCGACGAGTCAATACTTTGAGCGGGTTGGAGAGCCCCAAACCCCCGCCGATTTAGTTGATTGCGACTGCATTGTCTACACCCGCCTCAGTTCCGTAAATGAATGGCATTTCCAAGGCGCCGAGGGGTTAATCAAAGTCCGGGTGGGCGGCGCTTTTCAAACCAATAGCTCGATTGGGGTGCGGACGGCGGTGTTAGCGGGTCTGGGCATTGCCCTAGCGCCGGTGTGGATGTTTGGCGAAGAAATCTATAGAGGCGACCTGCGGGTGGTTCTCCAATCCTTTCAGCCCACCACCCTCCCCATTTACGCCGTTTACCCCCGTAGTCGCTTCTATCCCCCTAAATTGTTGGCTTTTCGGGACTTTCTAGCCGGGGAATTTCGCCTCGATCCCTGGGTTTCGGACTACGGCGCTCCAGAACCGCGATAAAGGAGTCGCTCCCCCTATTCAGAAAACGGAGCAGGCGCTATGATGGAGTCTCAAGAATAAGTATTCGGTCAGTGGCACTTGTTTAAGGTATTCACGATTTTTTCGCGGTTCGCATGGGCAGGCTTCTCTCCGAAATCTCAATTCTTACTTTCAATTCCGGTTTTGGAGCTTTTCTATGTCGCTTTACGTAGGTAACTTGAACTATCAAGTTACAGAAGAAGACCTTAACGCCGTATTCGCTGAATACGGCACGGTCAAACGAGTCCAACTTCCCACCGACCGGGAAACGGGTCGGGTGCGGGGCTTTGGCTTCGTCGAAATGTCCACCGACGCGGAGGAACAGGCCGCCATCGACGCCCTTGACGGAGCGGAATGGATGGGTCGAGACCTCAAAGTCAATAAAGCCCGTCCTCGGGAAGAACGTCGTCCCGCGGGCGGCGGCGGTCGTCGCTACTAAACCGAATTTTCCCCGGAGTCGGGTTCGTCTCTGACCACTCGATCCTCTTAAAGTTTTTGGTTTGATAAAACCCTAGCCCAAAGGCTAGGGTTTTTTGATCAACTGGAGGCCCAAAGGGCATCCTAAACCGACGTCAAGGCTTTCTCACGGATTCAAACTGCTTCGGCGCCGATTCAGGTGATTAGCGGAATGTGGGTTAGAGTTTAGTCAGTGGGCGAATCTAGCGAAGCTGTGGTATTGGGGGCAATTTGGGCCATCGTTCTGAGAATAAGAGGCGCAGAGGCGCCAATATTAATCGAGAGGATTGGGCTAAGCTCAATCTCAGAGAGGGCGTAGGCGAGGGTTAAACAGCCGCCCAGTAAAGGATTTACCACGAAAGGAACCCAATATAACCAATCGCGAAAGTCTGGGCGTTGGGTTTTAGGTATTTTGTAGAGTTCGGCTAGCTCTAGGATTTTTAGCATTAATCCCCCTAAGACCCCAAAGCAAAACGCCTGAAAAATAGAATTTCCGAATAACTCTTCCGCCAATGATTTAAACCGCCCTGTTTTTAAAAGCGCCGATGAGTCGGATCATTGGGTTAGCTTGGCGGAGCTTACGCCGAGTGGTAAAGAGGTCGGAACCGTCCTGGGTCGGCACAGAGGATTGCACGACGATATCTTGATGGGAGGCGATATAGTTTCGCACCTCCCGCTCAGGAATTGACAGTTCCTTCGCCAGACCTTGAATGGTTCGCCATTGATAGCGGGGATTTTCCAGCGCCTGGACGATTAAGGATTGATTATCGCTAGGGAAAGAAGTCGCGGCCATAGTCCTAACCCAGAATGAGTAAAAAAAGAGGAGTGATTTTATTCTTACTCCCCATCTTAAGCAACGCCCTAAACCGACGTCAAGGCTTTTTCCCCGGCTAAAACCGCTTCGGCGCTGGCTTCTGGGGAATTGGCCTCGGAGGGGGGCACGGCTTGCCAAAACTGGGGCAGATAG
>JAYKIZ010000312.1:0-7109 GCA_035285965.1 Cyanobacteriota bacterium
CTAGGTAGTAATGGCCAATCAAATTTCCGAAGATGTACTAGTCTTTGATGTGTGCTGTGACTTATGGTTCGACCCGTCAAAATAAAAATTTCTTCTTCCACTTAGCGCCGAATATCCCGTAGTTTCCCCGCTTGAAGTCGCCAGCGCCGGCGCTCCTGGGGAGAAAGTCCCCAAAGCAGATGACAACTCTGCCAAAAGAGGGTAGAGCCGGTAATACCGACGCAGAAAAAGAGACTAAAGGCGGGAACGAGGCGAAAAGCCAGCCCGTAGCGAAGGGCGATAAAAGTAAAGTGATCCCCCAGCAGAAGAAAATCCTCCCGAAACTGCCACAGCGACCAAGGCGCCAAGAAGAGCCAGCAAAGGCACACGAAAAGCCAACGGCGCCGGAGTTTCTGCCGATAGAGGCGCTGGAGGGGCTTAGACCGGAGAGATCCCATTAACTTGCGGCGCTGAATTCCGCCCGGAGGGAGTCGTTATTTTCATCCGCCAGGGTTGCCACTAGGGTAATGGCCCGAGAAATTTCCCCCGCGGAGAGATCCGCCACCGTCCGCTGGAGCATCACCACCACCTGATCGTTAAAGAGCGCGAAGCAGGTTTCCAGAGTGCCTGACCAGTTGAGGCGCAGGAGTTTTTCCATCAACTCCGTCTGGCGAGCCACTGGCAGGCTCAACACCGGCGCCCAGACTAGGAGAAAGTCCTCGTCCGTTTGTCCGGTCAGTTGGACATAGACTTCGACGGTGGAATAGCGAAATTTCCAGATGGTGCCTTCCGGCGCGTCGTTGACCAGGGCGGTGTCCTCCTGAGCCATACTGCCAATGACCGTGGTAATCGCGTCCTCATAGCTAGCGCCGTTGAGGGGATCCGGCAGAGACGAATCGACGGTCAGGGTACTGTCCATTAGGGAAGAGGTCATAGCGAAAAACCCAAGCGTTTGTCCCCAATTATCCCACCGAAATTCCTAGGCTTGCGGAAAAATCAACGGCGCTTTCTAAAATTGGGGGTCTTGACCACCCCGTCAGGCTACGCCTGCCACTCCTCCAAGGAGGGGAATTAACCACCGGCAACTTATTGCTAAAGTTCCCCTCCCCCGGAGGGGTGGTCAATCTAGGGTTGACCCCGTGCCATAATAGCGAAGTCGTTTAGAGCGAGAGGTTAAGCGATGGCGTTAGGGCCGGACTTCATCATTATCGGGGGCATGAAATGCGCCACCAGCACGCTCCACGAACAATTGGCGCTCCAACCGGGTTTTTGGATGAGCGAACCCAAGGAGCCGAATTTTTTTAGTAACGACGAGATTTTCGCCCAGGGGATGGACTGGTATGTATCCCTCTTTGACGGCGCCGAACCGGGGGATCTGCGGGGGGAATCCAGCACCCACTACAGTAAATTGCCCACCTATCCCGAAACCGTTAACCGTCTGCTGGCCGCGTTTCCCCAGGTTAAATTAATTTACGTCCTGCGCCATCCCATCGACCGTTTAGTCTCCCAATATGTCCACGAATGGTCCCAGTTGGTGATTCAAAATGTGGAAATTAACGCCGCCTTACACACCTTTCCCGAACTAATCGCCTACAGCCGTTACGCCTACCAACTAGCGCCGTACTTTGAGCGCCTGCCCAAGGAGCGGATTTTGCCGGTCTTCTTCGAGCGTCTCTTGAAATACCCCCAGTTGGAACTGGAACGGGTCTGCGCTTTTTTAAACTATAGCGGCGCTCCCCAGTGGCGGCAGGACCTAGACGCCCAAAATATCTCCAGTCAGCGCCTGCGGAAAAGCGCCTGGCGGGACGCTCTGGTGGAAGCGCCGGGGTTAAAGCAACTGCGGCAAATTCTGATTCCCAAATCCTTTCGCACTTGGGTCAGAAGTCTCTGGACGATGAAGGAAAAACCTCAACTTTCGCCGGCATCTTTAGCGAATTTAGAAACCATTTTTGATCCCGATTTAGCCATTTTGGGAAACTGGCTCGGAGTTGAACTCACTTGCCAAAACTTTAAAGCTCAAGTAACCGACCAAGTCCTGACATGGAAGTAAAAGAATTGGCGGTGATTATCCTCAATTACCGCACGCCTCAACTCACGATTGACTGTCTCCGCTCCCTAGCGCCGGAGATTAACGGTCAAACCCATCGGGTGGTGGTGGTGGACAACGCCTCCGGGGACGGCTCGCCGGACGTGATTGAAACCGCGATTACCCAGGAAAAATGGCAGGATTGGGCGACCCTGCTAGTTTCCCCCGTAAACGGCGGTTTTGCCGCGGGCAATAACCTCGGGATTCAGTCAACTCCGGCCCGGGCCTACTGGCTCCTGAATAGCGACACCTTGATTCGCCCCCAGGCCTTAACTCGGCTCTTAACGGCGCTTTACTCCCAACCCCGAATCGGTTTAGTCAGTCCCCGCCTAGAATGGCCCGACGAGACGCCCCAAATTAGTTGTTTTCGCTTTCCCAGCCCCGCCAGCGAACTGATTAACGGCGCCGCCACTAGCTTCGTGACGCGACTGTTTCAATCCGCCGACGTGCCCCTAGCGGTTCAACCGGAACCCAGTTTCCCCCAATGGACTAGTTTTGCCAGCGTTATGATTCGCCAAGAAGTCTTTGAGG
Organism: Cyanobacteriota bacterium; assembly: GCA_035285965.1. Lineage (GTDB taxonomy): Bacteria > Cyanobacteriota > Cyanobacteriia > Cyanobacteriales > Microcystaceae > Synechocystis. The sequence continues at coordinate 2,597 of JAYKIZ010000312.1, forward strand.
AAATCGGACTCCTGGACGACGGCTATTTTATGTACTATGAAGACGTGGATTTCTGTCGCCGGGCCGCCCAAGCCGGTTGGCAAATCCTCAATTTTCCCGAAGCCAGAGTCGTTCATCTCCGAGGCGGTAGCGGCTCCACGAAAAAAGATCTGGCGGCCCGCCGGCGCCCGAAAGCCTTTCTCTACGAGTCCCGCGCTCGCTACTTCGCTAAATTCTACGGTCGAGGCGGGTTAGGTTTAGCCAACGTCGCCTGGTTGTCAGGCCGGAGCCTAGCCTACCTGCGGGAAAAACTAGGCAATAAAGCTCCCCACACCTGTTTAGAGCAAGAGCGAGATATCTGGATCAACTGGTCGGCGCCGCTCGGTCCCTCTTCCTTTAAGCCTTAGAGGCTGTTTGGAAAGTCTTTAGATCTTCAGAGCTCCTTAAATCCCCCTTTGCAAGGGGGACTGTAAAGTCGGTTCCCCCCAGAATTGAGGGGTTAGGGGGCTTTCCCAACATTGCTTTAAGGAGAGAACTTAAACCCATTCCTTACCGAGGACAGGCTACTATACTGAAAAAGACGCTTTTATCCCGATTGGAAAGCTCGCGGCGCCGGAGAGAGACTCCAGTATTATGTTAGATACCATCATTATTTTGCTCTTTGTCTTCGCCCTTGGAGGGGTCGGCTTCGACCTAGTGGATCTCCTGCCGCCCCTCGTTCAAGAGCAAATTTCTAACATGGAAGCTCTGCGCTGGCTGGCGGCGGGCTTTACCTCCATTATCGGTCTCGCCCTAGGACTGGTGGCTCAGACCACCTATCGGCGTTTGGAAGCCCGAATTCGACAGACGCCCATCGAGGTGATTCTGACCCGGGCGGTGGGCTTGGTAATCGGACTTTTGATCGCTAATTTAATGCTAGCGCCGATTTTTTTACTGCCCATTCCCCAGGAATTTTCTTTCCTCAAGCCGACTATCGCCATCCTCGGTAGCGTCATGTTTTCCTTCCTAGGCATTAGCCTAGCGGACACCCACGGGCGCACCTTTTTACGGCTGATTAACCCCCACAGCATCGAATCCATGCTAGTGGCGGAGGGAACTCTCCTGCCGGTGGCGCCGAAAATCCTCGACACCAGCGCCATTATCGACGGGCGCATCGAGCAATTGTTGGGCACCGGTTTTATTGAGGGGCAAATCCTCGTGCCCCAATTCGTTTTGGCAGAACTCCAGCAACTGGCGGATCTGGGCAACGACCAAAAGCGCCAACGGGGGCGCCGGGGTTTAGATATTTTGGGTCGGATTCAAAACGTTTTCCCGGAGCGCATTGTCATCCACTCCGCCGACTACGAGGAGATTCCCACGGTGGACGCCAAGTTGGTTCATCTCGCCCAGGAGATTAACGGCGTTCTCTTAACCAACGACTACAACCTCAGCAAGGTGGCCAACCTGCAAAAGGTGGCGATTTTAAACGTCAACGATCTAGCCCAAGCCATTCGCCCTATTTATCTTCCCGGCGACACGTTAGAACTGAAAATCATTAAACAGGGCAAGGAGCCGGCCCAGGGCATCGGCTACCTCGACGACGGCACCATGGTGGTGGTGGACGACGGGCGGGAATACGTGGGCAATGAAGTGCGAGTCACTGTTACCTCGGCGCTCCAGACCTCCGCCGGGCGGATGATTTTCGCCCGTCCCCCCTCGGTTTTAGCTTCCTCCTAGGGCCTCTTCGGTCAAGATCTCCCTTACCAAGTCACCCGACCTCTCAGGGCCTCAATTTTGCCTTTTTTAAACCCCGGCACCCGCTCCAAATCTTCTAGTCCAGTAAAGGGTCGTTCTCGGCGGGCCTCCATCAGCCGCTGGGCTAACCGGGGGCCAATGCCGGGGAGCGATTCCAGTTCCTTTTGACCGGCGCTGTTGAGGTTCACGGTTTGGCTGGTCGTGACCGGCGCCGAAGAGGGGAGCGCGCAGGTTTTTTGTTGATCTTCCATTTTCCGCCGCAACCAAGACGGAACGCCCCATTCCGCCTCCGCCTCTAGGCGCTCAAATTCCCGCTGATAATGGGCGCCGACGGTGGGATTTTGAATAATTAAGACCGTTTCGTCGTTTTGTAAATTGGCCGAGGGCGACCAGTTGTGGGAGCCGGTAATCACGGTTAGGTTATCAAGCAGGGCGAATTTATGGTGGAGTTTATCCCCCTCCGCCAGCGCCGGAATGCCCACAAACTGGCTAGGGTAGGGCCAGGGCTGATTTTCCGCCTCTGGGCGGCATTTTTCCAACAGGGTGACGCCCAATAAATCTAAACCCTCGCTGTAGTAGCGGTAGGCAAAACCGGGGTCAATCAGAGCCTTAACCCCGGCGCCGCGACGGAAAGGAGCCTGGAGCGTATCCGCTAAGCGCTGTTCGCTAAAAACAAAAAGGGCGAGATTAACGGAGCTTTGGGCGGCGTTTAAATAGCGGGCGATTAAACCGTTGCTGGTCTCTCCCCAGGGAACCTTGCGGGAATCTGGCGAAAATTTCACCGTGACCCATCCCTGTCCCACCGCCACAGTTTGGGGCGCTCGTTTTGGCTTATTAATGCCAAAAAGACTATTTTTAGCGCCTGCGGGGCCGTCTCCCCAGAGAAAGTTAAATTCCTGAGTGAAAATTTGGGCGAGTTGGGGCGAGTTGATTAACAAAAAATTATTGGCGTTGCCCCGGGTCTCCGGTTTTAAAAAATCCCCATGTTGGTCGCTGGGGGTAAAGTTAGCGGAGGTGACAATCAGGGTTTGACCATCCACGACGACAAATTTATGGTGCATTAAGCCCGTGCCCTTAGAGCCGTCCTCCCGGTCGTCAATGAGGGGAACTTGTCCGTCCCGCAAAATTTGCACCGCGTCCCTGGCCCGACTTTCTTCGGCGCCGATCTGGCCGTCTCCGTTTTGGTCGATGAAGGCCACTAAATCCTGGGAACGATCCGATTCTCCTTCCTTGTCTCCCCCCGCCGGCGCCGTTTGAATTGGGCTATTGTATTGATGCTCTAACACCACCCGCACCTTGACGCCCTGTTGCTGTTTTTCCACTAACTTCTGGGCGATACGGGGCAAACGCAATTCCTGCACCGCCAGATCAATACTGGCCGTCGCCGAGTCTAGGGTTTTTAAAATCAGATCTTCTAAATTATCCCCCCGGCGCCGAATCCCCCTGTCCGCTTCTCGGTAATCGGCGCCCTGGGCTTGATTGTGGTTAAAATAGACTTGAATTTGGGGGTCTTGGGGCAACGGTTGCGGCCGCCCGCTGTTTTGCCAGCGCCGCCAGAGAACCCAGCCGCCGGCTGTCGCGCTGATAATACCAACGAGGGCGAACAGCGCCCAGAGCCGGCGCCGATGGGTTAAAGTACGGGCTAAAATTTTCATGGCTTGAACGCCCCTGACGGTTAAAAATGGTAGAGAACGACTATCCATGACTAGGGTAGCAACGGCTCCGGCTATCAACTTAAAATTAGAGGCGCCGAACTGAGAGCGCCATGTTTGACCTCCAGACCTTGATCGCTGTTCTAGCGACTCTATTACTCTTTTTAACCAGCGTCGTCCTCGCCTATGACACCCTCCAATTCCGAAACTACGACCTCCCCATCCCCCAATGGTTTGGCCTCTCTCTGGCGGGGGTTACGTTCGGCCTGTTGTTGGCTGATCAACTCCTACGGGGGTTTGTCCGACTTGAAGAAAAGCAACGCCGAGCTAGAGAAGAGAATTTTAGAATTGAGGCGGAGCAACGCCGAATTTCTGAGGCTCGAAGCCGAGAAGGAGAGGCTACACGAGCTGAGGCTGAACGACTTGAGGCAAGAGAATATCGAGCTAGAGCGGAGAACTTTAGAATTGAGGAGGCAGAACGCCAGGCTCGCCGAACTCGAATCGAAACTCGATATCGTATTGCGCTTGGACAATTCCAACTCGACCCCAGCGCCGCCCACCGAGAAGAGTTTATGAATGTTTTGGCGCTTCTGCGGGAGTACCAAGACACGCTTTGAACAGTGAGCAGTTATTCAGTTATCAAGGTGGAGCGGCGCCGCCTGGGGGCTATGATAAAAAAATTGGGTTTTAGACTGCGGGCGGGGGCCAGACGTTATGCCACTTTCACTAAAAACAAAGCCGATTTTAACCCTGGGGTTGGGTCTGGGGGGAGTTTTGCTGGCTTGGGAATTGTTGGATCAACAGTTGGCTCTGTTGGGGGAGTGGGGACTCTGGGGGGGTTCCGCCTTGGGCTTGGCCCTCTGGGGTCTGCGGCGGCGAACCCCGGCCCCGGTTAAGGTTAAGAGTAGCCCCCTGACGCTCACCCAAGTGAATCAGGAGCGCCGGTGTCTGCAAACCCTGTTTGACCGGATTCGAGAAACCGCACCGGAGTTAGATCTAGCCGATCTCCAAACCGCTTTAGACGCGCTGGAAAACCCGGCGCCGATTTCCCTTTTTACGGGAGCTATCGGCGGCGCTAAAGGAAGCGGAAAAACGAGTTTATTAAACCAACTGCGACTGACGCCGGGACTGGCGGCGCTGGACTGGCA
>JAYKIZ010000313.1:0-3373 GCA_035285965.1 Cyanobacteriota bacterium
GGTAAGCACGCGGGAATGCTGGCGGTCTGTCAGCAACGCAACTGGCCCCTCAACACTTACCTGCATAAAAACCATCCCGTCCAACAACTGATTCTCCAGAAAATTTCCGAACTGTTGGGAATGCCCGGCGCCGAGTTAATCAGCGCCCACGACGACTGCGGCGCCCCCACCTACTCCATGGAATTAACTCAAATGGCGACCCTCTACGCCCAATTGGCCTCCGGCAATCAATTGGATTTAGAGCGAGTGACCCGAGCAATGACTTACTACCCCCAACTGGTGTCCGCCGAAGGTTCCTTTGACACAGAATTAATGCGCTTGATGGAAGGAGAGGTGGTGAGCAAGGCCGGCGCCGAAGGGATTCAATGCGTGGGCAAGATCGGAGAAGGGGTCGGCCTCGCCATTAAAGTCCGAGACGGCGGTAAGCGGGCCAAATATGGGGTCGCGATTCATCTGCTTCAGCAGATGGGCTGGATTCCCCCCCGAGTGGCGGAGCAATTATCGGATCGGTTTATGATGGTGGGTTCCTATCAGCGCCTAGACGTCAGCGGGGAAGTGACCCTGTTATGAGATAGGGCTAAATTGCCATTGAAGCCAAGATATGATAGGAGTAGCAGGCTCTTCTCCCTCTCGTTCGGAGTCTAGATATCATGAAAACTCTGCTCTTGCCCCTCTTAGCTCTACCGGGATTTTTCCTCTGGAACGCTCCCGCTCAGGCCCAACCCTATCGGTTTTTCCCCAACGTCAACCCCGGTATTCAGCGAAGCATCATCATACCTCAGTCCGATTCTGGCTACGGCTACGGGCGAGCGCCCTACCCGGTTCATCGCGGCGGGGGGTACGGCGCCGACGACTATTACGGGCGCCCCTCCCGAGAAACCACCATTATTAATGGCGGCAACAATTGTTTTAACTGCCGTTCCGGCGACGCCGACTACGGGCGCTATGGTCGGCATGATCGGGGCTGGGGCGGTTACGGCCGGGGCAACGTTTGGCGCTGATTGATCGGAGAGCCGGCGCTAAGGGGAAACGGGGATCAAGTGATAGTTTAAAACTTCTTGATAGAGATTTTCCAGGGCGTCAATATTAGCGCCGAAGGTATAACGCTCTAAAACCCGCGCCCTCGCTTTTCGTCCCAACAGTTCCGTAATCTCCGGGTGATCTCGCAGAACCGGCAGGAGGGTTTTTAACTGGGTGGCGACGCTTTGGGTGTTGAGGACAATGCCGGCGCCCTTTTCAATCACTTCCCCGTCGGCGCCGGCGTCGGTGGCCAGACAAGCCGTCCCGCAAGCCATGGCTTCTAGCAAAGAGAGAGAAAGACCTTCCACTAAAGAGGGCAATATGAAGGCGTCGGCGCCCCGGAGAATTTGGATACGGGTCTGCTCGTCGGCGATAAAGCCCAGCCAGTGAACGCCTAACTCTTCCCCAAAACTGGGTTGAAGATTGGGTTTGAGGAGACCGTCGCCCACGATTAAGAGCTTGCTCTCGGCGCCCATTTCCGAATGTTTCCAAGCCTTGAGGAGGGATTCCACGTTTTTTTCCGGGGCGATGCGACCCAGATAAACAAACAAACGATTAGCGCCGTAGGTTTGCTTGATCAAAGAAGGGCCGGGGGAGTAGCGGCTTTCGTCCACGCCGTTGGGGATAATCGCCAAGCGCCGACTGGGGACGCCCAGTTTGAGCAAAAGATTCCGTTGCAGGTGGGAAAAGACGATGACTCGGTCGTAGTGAGCGAGGAAGGGGGCGTAGAGTTGGTAGGTTAAAAACTGGGTGCTGGAGGATAAATTGCGGAGCTTACTATCAAAGGGAGGATGAAAGGTGGCGATGAGAGGAATTTGCAGGTCTTCGCAGATTTCCGGCAGGCGAAAATCGAGGGGGGAAAGGGTGAGGGAGGCGTGGACTAAATCAGGCTTGAGTTTGGCTAAGGACTCCGCCAGCACCTTGCTGGATTTGGGAGTCGGAATGGTGTAGATAGTGGATTTAAAGAGGAAAGGCAACATGACCTCGGGGCAGTCGGGCCGTCCCGGCGTCAAGGTCTCTGAGGTCTCTTCCTGAGCGAAATGGAGAAAACTGACCCGATGTCCCCGGTCCAAGAGCGCGTTGGTGACTTCCCGCCCATAGGTGACATTGCCGCAAAAGGGGGATTTTTTGCCGAGCCAAGCGATGTGCATAGAGAAACCGGGGACAGAGACGCAAAGTTGATCCCCGATTTTACGGCGAAACCGCCACCTCTGACAGGTATCAGCGATCAGTTAGCAGTTATCAAGTATTAGCTTAGTTCACTCATCCCCTTACCTCTTCCCCCATTCCCTGAGAATAGTCCCCCCGTTCCCTGAGCGGAGTCGAAGGGAACGGATAACCTTTGTCTAGTTCCTGACAAAGTCCACATTAGCGATTTTGCGGTTGGGGTCAAAGAAAATAAAGAAGTTTTGGGGCCCCTTGGCAAACTCGGCGGTGACAATGGCCACATTGGGCGCGTTAACCACGCCGCTAGGCTGAATGTCAATATTCTTTAATCCCTTAAAAGCGCCGTTGACTTCCACAATCCGCGTCCAACTGGCTTGCACCTGCTCCGGCAGAATTTCGGTTTTAATCAGAGGGCTAAAGTAACCCCTGACTCGTCCGTAGTTCCCCTCCGCCAAAAATTGGAAGAGTTCTTGCACCGTTTCCGGGATCGTTTTCCGGTTCGACCAACTGATGGCCACTAACTCTTGGTTGGGGTTATAGGTAAATAAAATATCCTGAGAACGGCGCTCAAATTGGACATTTAGTTTAACAATTTTGGCGTTGACCACGTCTAAGACTTGGGCGTCAAGCACTTTTTGAAAAGAACCGGCGTCTTGGACAAAATCCGTTTGCCACAATTCCGAGAGGGATTGCGGCGTCCAATAGTTCTGAAGGGGCTGGGCTAACAGCCGATAGGCTTGGGCCGGTTGGTTCTCATTGAGCAGGGTCATAAACCGTTTCGCGCGGTCAATCAAGGCCTGATTGGGAACCGGAACCCCAGGGACGGCGCTAGGGAGGGTTTGGGCGAAGACCGGCGCCGGAGGAGTCGCGGCGGAGAGCGCCAGCAGACTGAAACTCAGGGCTAAGGTTGGGAGCGTCAAGGGGGATCGGAGCATATCGACAAAATTTCAGGATTAGCAAAGGAACGCTTAGCCGGGAGCTAGGCCGCGACTCGCCTATCTTGACGTAGAAATCGTCGCTTTAGCTCCCCAACCCCGGCGCTTCGGGTTTCCCGCCCAGACGGCGCGGTTAAATTTGTTATCCTAGGGTCGTTTCCCTCCCCCCTGCGATTAATGGATACAAACGATTGGCTCAAACAAATTCTGATGGTGGGTATTGGCACCACCTCCCTCGTCGCCGAAAAATT
>JAYKIZ010000314.1:0-2542 GCA_035285965.1 Cyanobacteriota bacterium
GTCAAGACGCGCCGGATTTCTTCGGCGGAAAGAATTTCAATGACTTGGGTCGTCATAGGGAGGGCCGGGAACGGATTTTTTCATTATGGAGGAGGGGCGGGTGAATCGGTAGTCCCGCCGAGGAGAAATGGGGCGACGCCCGGAATCCTTTACAATAAACCCATCTTGAATCGTTATAAATCTTTAGATTTACCCCTATGGCCGCCCGCGTTGAAATTTATACTTGGCGCTTTTGCCCCTTCTGTATCCGGGCTAAAGCTCTTTTGGACAAAAAAAGCGTCGTCTACACTGAGTACGCTATTGACGGCGACAACGAAGCCCGGGAGGCCATGTCGGCCCGAGCGGAAGGGCGCCGGAGCGTGCCCCAAATTTTTATCGACGACCAGCCCATCGGCGGCTGCGACGATCTTTACGCCCTGGAGCGTCAGGGACAACTAGACGCCCTCCTGGCCGCCTAACTTTCGAGACTTTACCCCATGCGACTTGCCTTTATCCTCGATCCCCTTCCCCGCCTCGATCCCGGCCACGACAGCACGGTGGCCATCATGGAAGCGGCCCAGCGCCTCGGTCACGAGGTCTTTGTGACCGAACTGCGACATCTGAGCGTTATCGAGGGCAAGGCCTCGGCCAAACTCTTTCCCCTGACCCTCAAACCGGTTGTGCTGGAAGAGGGACTCTGGCGGGCGGCGCCGGATTGGTACGAAGTCGGCGCTGGGGAATGGCGGGATTTGGAGGACATGACGGCGGTCTTCATGCGCAAAGACCCGCCGGTGACGGTGCGTTACCTCTACGCCACCTATATTCTCGAATTGATCGACCCTGAAAAAACCCTGGTGGTTAATCAGCCCCAGGGCTTGCGGGAAGCCAACGAGAAAATGTACACCCTCCAGTTTTACGGGGTTATGCCGGAGACCTTGGTGAGCTTGGATAAGGAACTCATTCGGGACTTTGTCGAGCGCCATCAAGCGGCGGTCTTGAAACCCCTTGGGGGGAAAGCGGGGGAGGGGATTTTATTTCTGGAGCCGGGGGACCGCAACTTTAACTCCTTGGTGGAGATCAGCACTCACCAAGGACAGGAGCCGGTGATGGTGCAACGCTTTCTCCCGGAAGCCAAGGACGGGGATAAACGGATTATTCTCCTAGACGGGGAACCCATCGGCTCCGTCAATCGCATTCCTACCGGTCGCGAATTTCGGGGCAACATGGCCGTAGGGGGACGGGTGGCGCCGACGGAAATCACCCCCAGGGAACGGGAAATTTGCCAAGCCATCGGAGCCAAACTGCGCCGGGACGGCCTTTATTTTGTCGGCATTGACGTCATCGGCGGCTATCTCACGGAAGTAAATGTCACCAGCCCCACCGGGATTCGAGAAATCGACCGCCTCAGCGGCGTTTCCCTTGGAGAACAGGTGATTGACTGGTTACTCGCTAGGGGATAAATCGGTCGGGCCAGGGTCGGCGCTTTCCAAAACCGGAAAAGTCTGGGTAAATGGGGAGGGCTAACCCCCTATTTTCCGCCTCGCCCGCTCCCTATGGATTCTTTGCCCCCTAACGCCCCGGAAATTTTAGCCGCTTTGGAGATTCCGGCGGATCTGAATTTTGAGTTGCCCGATCCCGAGGACGACCAGATTCAAGACCATGAGTTTGAAAGCCAGTTGGATAACTGCTGGAAAATTTGCGAGCGCTTCGACCTACAAACCGATATTTGGCGGGGGCGGATTCTGCGAGTGATCCGAGACCGGGAAAAACAGGGGGGCGACGGTCGGGGCACCGGCTTTCTCAACTGGCTCAAGCAGAGGGAAATTACCAAAAGCCAAGCCTACGCGCTGATTCAGTTGGCCAACAGCGCCGATACCTTGCTAGAAGAGGGTCAGTTAGACCCCGCCTCCATCAATAACTTCAGTAAACGAGCCTTTGTGGAAACCGCCAAGGCGGCGCCGGAGGTGCAAAAACTGGTGAGCGACGCGGCCCAGAGCGGCGACCGCATTACCCGCCGGGAGGTTCAGCAGTTGACCAACGAATGGACCGCCATGAGTTCCGACCTCCTGCCCGATAGTTTGAAGGAAAGAGCCAACGACGGCAGTTTACCCTCCCGCCACCTAGCGCCGTTGGTGAAGGAATTGGAAAAGTTGCCGGAAAGCCATGTCACCGCCTTGCAAAAGGAAGCGGAGGCCAGCCCCGATGTGGATACGGTCAAACAAATCACCAGTTCCGCCCGCAGTTTGTCGAAATATCTGGACGCCTGCGCCCAGGTGCAGACCCTCAAACAATTTCCTCTGGATTTAGAATTGGCCCTGGAGGAAGCCCTCCGTTTAGATTGCCTCAACACCGCCGCGGATTTGGTGAAACAGGCCACTCAACTGGAACAAACCGTCGCCAAACTCTACACCACCTGGAAACGCCTCGGCACCTTAGCGGATCGGCTCTACGTCGATACCGGCGCCAGTAGCCCCAATCTCCGCTCCCTGCTAACGGCGCTGGAAACCCTCAGCCAGGAGGTGATCGAAGTCCAACTGGACGAAGGGGGAGAACATTCCGTCCG
>JAYKIZ010000315.1:0-2753 GCA_035285965.1 Cyanobacteriota bacterium
TGCTCGATGCCCAGCGCCGTCAGGGCGTATTCCATGGCCGCGCCTTCGCCCCCATTAGCGGCGCCATAGGGAGGAATAATATTGCCAGCGTTGCGGATGACAAACAGATCGCCCACCTGGGCCTGGGTAATCAGGTTGGGGTCGATGCGAGAATCGGAGCAGGTAATAAAGAGAATGCGGGGATGCTGACCGTGGGAGAGTTGTTCAAACAGGTCGCGATGGGCGGAAAAATAACCCGACTGGAACTGCTGTAACCCCTCGATTAATTGTTTCATGGCAAAAGCGGCGCTGGCTGGCTAACCCCTAATCCTAGCGCCATACTCCCACTTAGAGGGGAAGGCTTTGGAGGCGGATGAGAACTAAATAAGGATTTTGGGCTTGCATCGCCTGGGCGCCGGGGAGGGCGGTGGAGGTACTGCCATTGGGGGCGTCAATCAAGGCGACAACCGCCTCGATCTGCTCAAAGTTGGGCGTTTGAGGCAGATGCAGTTGCAAGAAATGACGGATTAACCGGCGCTGGAGCGCCAGGGGTTGCTCCCCCAAGAGTCGGCGCTGGAGTCGGGGCGGCGGCCCCGCTTCGGCCATCTGGGGGTAAAGTTGGGCCGTTAGGGTCCGCCAATAGTCCGCCTCCGCTTCCAAGATGGCTAGGGTCTGGGCTAGGGTTTGATCCACCTGGGGGTTAAAGTGTCGGCGCAGGTAGGGAAAGAGGTCTAAGCGCAGACGATTGCGGGCAAAGCGCCGGTCTTGGTTATACGGGTCTTCCCAAACTGGCAGGCCCCGGTCTTGGCAAAAAGCTGCGGTTTGGGCCCGGGAAATCTCCAGTAGGGGCCGGATAAGTTCAATCTCCGGGGTTAAAGAACGGCGCCAGCCCAACGCCTGAAGACCGTCGCTACCGCTCCCCCGAATGAGGTGATAAAGCAGGGTTTCCGCCCGGTCGGTTTGAGTATGACCCGTCGCCACTCGGGTCAAGCCTTCGCTTTGGGCGACATCCGTAAGGGCTTGATAGCGCCAGCGCCGGGCTTCGGCCTCGGTTTGGGGAAGATTTTCGGTTTTTGCCAGGTAAAAGGGGAGGTCTAACCCTTGGGTAAAGGTTTCCACCTGAGCCGCCATGCCTTCGTCCCCCGGCCAACCGTGGTCGCAGTGGGCGACGCCCAGGCGCCAGCCCCAGCGGGGTTGCAGATCGGCTAAAAGTTGCAGTAAACACAGGGAATCCTGCCCCCCGGAAACCGCGATTAAGACCGATTCTTCCCGCGGCAATAGTAGACGGCGCCGTAGGAGCCGGTCTAACTGGCTATGGAGGGGCGTCCAGATCATCTTCCAGTCCCAAGGCCCGGAGTCGCTCTTCAAGACGGCGCCGGGCCGTCCGCTCCCGCTCTAACTCAGACTCGGCCCGTTCAGCCCTTTGGCGTTCCTGCTCCAGCCTTTCCTTCCCCCAGGGCAAAAGATTGCCTGACGAGTCCCACCAACGAAGCCAGGCGGCGGAAATGTGCGCTCTTTTACCTATCCAAGGCCCTAAATACAGGTTCATTTCCGCAATCCAGAACCGATTGCCTTGCTCCGGCGACTGAGGCGCGTACCGCCCCTCTCGCAACCGAAAAAGATCTAAATGTCCTGTTTGGGGATTAAAGACGCCGTAGATCGGAACTTGGAGAATGCGTTCATAAAAATACCATTTACCGTAGGGATAGTGGGGGTTAATGGAATACTCCGTTCCCTCAGTTTCGGAAATAAACTCGAGGACAATTAGGGGGACTTCTCCCTCCAGTTGGGGGGTGTAGCTACGGCGAATGATCCCTTCCGCCAAGGGTTTGACCTGGGGAATATAAACCCAATCCGATGTTTTCATGACGGTTTTCTCGGCCAGGGTGGCGCAGAGACCAAAATTTGTGGCAATCAGCATGGACTCCAAAAGGAAGCCAGCCAGGTCTAGGGATTCCCGCAGAGCTTCCGCCAACAGGGGTTGTAGTTGATTATCCACGGGGTCGTCAGGGAGAATAAAGTCCTGAGGGAGTTTGTTCCAGGTTGCTTGGGGCGGGCTATCTCTCAAGGCGGAATCATCATTTTGGGTCATAGCTTAACATTTCGGCGCGATAGCTGTAGCGCTAGCCCTGAGTCTATAGTCAGTCTCGGCGCTGAGTGGTGATTGACTCACCCGAAAAACGGAGCTAGAGTGTCTCCAAACGAGCCGCTCCCTTTTATCCGAACATTCCGCCAGACGAGGTAATTGAACCTCATTGCTCAGAGTATGTGAGCGCCGGAAAAGTAGTAAAAGCGATCATTTTAAATGCGCCGGGCTTTCTCAGCGCCCCGTTGTATCTCTTCAGTGAGTTCTTTGAAAGTAAAGCGGTGTCACACTTGTTGGGAGAAGGGGTAGAGGTGCGGCGCTTGAACGATGACCGGTTGGGGCCTGTCGAGAGAATACCGCTATAAAACCCAGAGCGCCGGTAAGGGTTACTCAACTTCGGCGCTGGTGATGATAATCGAAAAATCTCCTTATTGTAAGGGACTTTGATTTCCTTCACCCTCCCTTATCCATGACGCCGGAAGAACTCACCCAACTAGCGGCTTCTAACGCCAAGGCCATCGAAGCCTTAACCCGTAACCTCTTGGAAGAGCGCCAAGTCAGAATAACAGAAATTTTGGATCGTCTGGCGTCGGGAGAGTAAATAGAGCGCCGTCTCCCGATGATCTGAATTAAAATTAGGGACGAACGGCGCCGGGTTTTGTCCCCCGTCTAACCGAGATAGTTTTAC
>JAYKIZ010000316.1:0-3250 GCA_035285965.1 Cyanobacteriota bacterium
CACAATCTTGGCCCGGGAGGGCTTAACGTTGGCCCTCCCCATTCTTTAGACAAAAATTGAGACGAGTAAAGAGATGGAGAAAAAAGAAGCTTCATCCTTAGTGGGTCTTCCCGACTTAGAATAGTAGGCAATTTTTGCAAAATTGACAGTCAGTAACTTATGGAATTTAAGAGTTTTTTGAAACTTAAGCGCCGCTTGTTGAGCGCCCGTTTCACAAGCAAAGTCCTGATGACAAAGGGTGGCTAATTAGATCGGAAATGCATCTTAACTTCTATCTCCCTCGTTAGTTACCTTGTTTCTAAGTCTAAACAAGACTCCACCCGTTGATAGAGCGCCTCCGCTTCGGCGGGGGAGTTGCCAATGCAGGTCAGCCCCAGTTTGCCAAACTCCGAGAGGGCGCCCATCAGGTGAAAGAGAGCGCCGGTTTGAGTGCTACTGTCAAAGTGGAGACGGTGAGCGGCGATGATGTCCATTAAGTCGTCGGGGAGCAGGCCTTTATACTGGGGCTTTTGGAGATTATCGGAGGCGATATAGTATTTGGCCCGGCCCTCCAGACTGGAAAATAGCCCCGTGGCGGGATTGTATAAACCGTTGGTCAAGAGTTTTAAGGTCATAAAGGGATGGGTGGTGCCCCCCTTGCGCAGGTTAATCTCAATGGCGGAGAGTTCCCAGTCGGCGCCGCGCCGAATTGCCATAAAATCCACCCCAAAGCGCTCCATCGCCCCCCGTTTGGCCAGCGCCGCCCCGATTTTCAATCCTAAATCTTGAAGCGCTAGGCGGTATTCCTGAACAGCGGGAAAGCGACAACCGAGATAAATTTGTTGATCCGGCCCCCCCAAAATTTGGTCGTGGGTGGAGAGAATACTCACCTCCCCTTTGGGATTAATGTAACCCTGGACGCTGGGGGAGCGGCTTTCCTCCCCAGACACAAAGGCCTCGACAATGGCGCCCAGTTCGGGAATGCGGGCGGAAAAACTGGACCAGGTTTCCCCCTCGGCCTGAAACCGCAGACGGGGCAGTTGGGCTAAAATCACGTCTTTCTGTTCCTCGGCGCTCTCCGGGCGGAGCGGCAGGGGCAGAACCACATTCCCTTCTCCGGAAAAGCCTTCGTTGAGCTTGATCATCATTTTCGGCAGTCCCGGTTGCCGGCGCCAGAGCGCCAAGGCTTCCGTTAGCAGATCTTCCACTGTACTCACCTGAGGACTGCCGTCAGGGTGGGGAATCCCCGCCTCGGCGAAAATTTCCCGACTGCCGCTTTTGGATCCCCAATAATTGAGGACGGGACTGGCGGCGAACAGCGGCGCTTGTAATCGCAGGGAAAGCTCCGCTTCGAGGAAGGTGGCGTTAAAACAGACAATATAGGCCCGCCCCGGTCGCAGGGCCCGGCGGATGCGCTCAATCAGTCGGGGGCGCTCCAGAATCTTTTGGGTCAGGGGGTGGAAGGAATTGTCGTAGGTCGTTAATAGCAGAAGGCGATTGCGGGCGTGGGAGAAGGGAATCCCCGCCAGGAGTTGGAGATAGTACTCCACAATCATGGGGGAGAGGGGTTGGCTGGTGACGTAGATCAGGCGGGTGTTGGGACTGCGGAGGCGAATCAGGGAAAACAAGAGGCGCTCTTCGTAGTGAAGAAAGCCCGCCACTTTTTGCCCCACCTGTTGATCCAAACTAAAGGAAGGTAAAACTAAAATATCGCAGTCGTCCCTCTCCAGCGCCGCGTCGGTTTGCCAGCGCTCCCGCAACTGTTGCTGGAGTTGGTGGAAATCCATGAGTTCCGCGTCGCTGAGGGCTGGGAAGGCGAGGGTCATAAACTGTGCCGAAAAAACGCCGTCAGCTTCAGTCTAATCCCCTAGGGCGCCGTCGTCTCAAACTGTTGGGCGTGGAAACGGGCGTAGCGGCCCTGTTGGGCTAACAGTTGCTCATGGGTGCCGGTTTCGATGATTTCCCCCTGCTCTAGCACCAAAATGCGACTGGCCCGGCGGACGGTAGCCAGGCGGTGGGCGATGACAAAAACCGTGCGCCTTTGGACAATGCGCTCCAGCGCCTCCTGCACCAGTTTTTCCGATTCCGAGTCCAGCGCCGAGGTGGCTTCGTCGAGGATGAGGATCCCCGGATTGCGGAGGACGGCCCGGGCGATGGCTAGACGTTGCCGTTGCCCCCCGGAGAGGGTGACGCCCCGCTCTCCCACGTAGGTCTGGTAGCCCTGGGCAAATTCGCTGACAAATTGGTGGGCGTTGGCGATCTTCGCCGCCTCGGTAATGGCGTCTAGGTTTAACTCCGTTTGCCCAAAGGCGATATTTTCGGCGATGGTGCCGGAGAACAAAATATTATCCTGGGGCACAATGGCGATCTGGGTTCTGAGGCTCTGGAGGGTGACGCCTTGGATATTCTGACCGTCGATGAAAATGGCGCCTTCCGTGGGGTCGTAGAGACGCATCAGCAGGTTAACAAGAGTGCTTTTGCCGGCGCCGGAGGC
This sequence comes from Cyanobacteriota bacterium, assembly GCA_035285965.1. Classification (GTDB taxonomy): domain Bacteria; phylum Cyanobacteriota; class Cyanobacteriia; order Cyanobacteriales; family Microcystaceae; genus Synechocystis. Next base: position 2,474 of record JAYKIZ010000316.1, read on the forward strand.
TCCCACTAGGGCGATCATTTCCCCGGGCCGGGCAGTAAAGTTGATTTGTTTTAAAACCATTTTACCATTCCCGTAATCAAAACCCACGTTTTTATAGGTCACCTCTCCCTGAATTCGGGGCAAGGAAACAGCTCCGGGTTGGTCTCGCACCGCGGGTTGGAGGATTAACAATTCAAAAATGCGGTCAATGGAGGCTTCTCCCTGTTTAAATAAATTGTAATCCGCCGTAATGTGACTAATGGGGTCAATGAGCATGGCCACGGCGGTGATGAAACTAATAAAGCCAATCCCCGTTAAATTCTCTAAAGAAATTTGCCACGCCGCCAGACAAAAGAGGAAGACCACCGCCATCGCTTCTAGAAATCCCACCACCACAAATTGCAGGGCCTTGACCTTTTCCGCCAAAAACTGGGCCCGGCGGTGTTGCTCCGCCTCTTCGGTAAAGAGCTTTAACTGGTACTCCTCCGCGGCGAAGGCCTTGACTAGGCGAATCGCCCCTAAACCTTCCGTTAAGAGAGAGGACAAATTAGAAATACGGGTTTGACTGCGACGGCTGAGGCGGAGTAATTTTTCGCCAAAAAAGCCAATTAACACCCCCATAATCGGCGCCACCACTAACACCGCCAGGGTCAGTTGCCAGTTGACAAAAAACATGTAGCCAAAGACCACAATCAACTGTAAAACCGAGGGGATAAAATCATGAAACAGTTTATTAATTACCTCCCCAATGCGGTCGATATCTTCCGTTAAGCGGTAGGATAAATCCCCCGTTTTCGC
>JAYKIZ010000317.1:0-6155 GCA_035285965.1 Cyanobacteriota bacterium
TAATGTAAACCGCCGGGTGGGAATAGAACCAGAACAAATGCTGGTAAACCACCGGGTCGCCGCCGCCGGTGGGGTTAAAGAAACTGGTGCCGGCGATGAGGTCAAAGGACAGGAGAATCAGCGCCGCGGCCAGAACGGGGGTGGAGAGCAGGATTAAGGAAGAAGTCGCCAGCATCGCCCAACAAAAGAGGGGCATACTGTGCAAATCCATGTCCTTGATCCGCATATTCAAAATGGTGGTGACAAAATTAATGGCCCCCAAAATCGAGGAGGTTCCCACCAGCAGAACGCTTAAAATCCAGATTTCTTCCCCCCATTTGCCGCTGATTAAACTGAGGGGCGGGTAGGAGGTCCAACCGGCCTGGGGAGCGCCGACAAAAAAGCTAGCGATCAGCAAAACGCCCCCTGGCGGCGTCAGCCAAAAGGCCACGGCGTTGAGGCGGGGAAAGGCCATATCCTCGGCGCCGATCATCAGGGGAATTAAATAGTTGGCAAAAGCGGCGCCGGCCGGCACGATCCACAAAAAGATCATGATGGTGCCGTGGAGCGTCATCAATTGGTTATAGAGTTCCGGGGAGACGAAATCCGGGTCGGGGGTAGCCAACTCCGTCCGCATCACTTCGGCGAAGGAGCCGCCGATAAAGAAAAAGACGAAGGAGGTGACGAGGTATTGAATGCCGATCACTTTGTGGTCGGTGCAAAAGCTGAAGTAGTCCGTCCATTTCCGGCGGGGCGGCTGGAGGTTTAGGGTCGGGATAGCGGTGGTCATAAATGGTTGTTTTGAAAAGATTGAACCTTGGCGAGGATCTGGGGCGCGACGCCCATTTCTGCGGCGTAGGGCGCGAGGTATTCCCCGGCGCTGAGGTCTTGGATCGAGGGGGGCAGTAGGGCCACTTCTTCGGTTTTGGCGGGGGCGTTAGCGGCCACCCAAGCTTCAAAGTCCTCGGGAGTCTGGGCGTAGAACATGGCTTTCATACCGCCGTGGTAGGAGCCGCAGAGTTCGGCGCAAATGACGGGATATTCCCCGGCGACGTCGGCTTTAAACACTAAGGTCGAATCCCGGCCGGGAATGGCGTCTTGCTTCAGACGCAGTTGGGGAATCCAAACGGCGTGGATCACGTCCCCGGCGCTGATGTTGAGTTGGACGGGGCGGTCGATGGGGGCGTGGAGTTCCCCGGAAATAATGCCGCTTTCGGGATAGGAAAAGATCCAGGCGTATTGGATGCCTTTGACGTCCACCACTAGGGGTTGAACGCTTCCCCCCTCGGGACTTGCGCCAATGCCGAGAGCAACCCGGGATTGTCCCCCCATGGCCATCATGTGGCCCATGGCGCTATGGTCGTGGCGCTGAGCGACTTGCTCGGATTTGCTATCGGCGGAAATCACCGGATCTAGACCGCCGAGGTTGTTATAGACCTCGAAGCTATAGACCGCCAGAATGAAGACCACCACCGTGGGAATGGCGGTCCAGAGAATTTCCAGGGGCACGTTTCCTTCCACTGGAGGGCCGTCGCTTTGGTCGCCGGGCCGGCGCCGGAAACGAATGACGCAATAAACTAAGACCCCTTCCACCAGCAGGAAAAGACCCGTGGCGATGGTCATCATAAAGTTAAAAATGCCGTCCACGGCTTCGGCGTCCTTGGAGGCCGCCACCGGCATCAGGCCGTGGTTTTGCCCGTACCAGAGGCTGGCGAGGGTGATGACGACGCCGATCAGTAGGGTGAGAATATTACTGGGAATTTTCACAACGGAGACTCTGGAAAAGTAAAAGTAATGGGAGTTATGATGGCCGATATCCCTAATAGGGTAATGCCATTCTTCCTTGGCGGTGGGTATTCTTCCTAGCAAGGGTGAGGAATCTTTAACTTTTTTTTAGATTTATCCCCGGACGCCGACCCTATTTCAACAGAGACAATTCTTCCGCCTCCGGCAGAAGCGCCAGGGGTAAGCGGACGCCGGAAGCGCCGCCGGCCAGACGTTTAAGCAGAGCGGGGCGGGGATCGTGGAGTAGGTAGAAGAAGTCGTCCCGGGGGCGCAAGCTCTTGGCTTTGGCGATAATTTGCAAAGTCCCCTGACGTTTGACAAACAAGGGCAGGAGTTCTCCCGCGTCGATTAAGGTTTGGATTTGACGGATTTGTTCACCCTTGTCGTCCTCCGGCGCTCGTAAACGCCCGATTTTGACCTGATCCTGAGTTAAATAAAGATTCCAGCGCTTGAGACAGGCCTGATCCATCAAGGTTTGCAGGGCCGGGGATTTGGCGTTGGCCCCCTCTTCCGGGCGCTCCGGCCCCACAATCCAGACCTTGGGGGGTTTAAATTCTTCTAAAGCTCGATCCGCCAGAACCCAGTTCACCTCGCCGTTGGGGGTCAGCGCCAAGAGGGTGCCGAGGGAATTAATGCCGGCTTTATCCAAAACGTCCGGGTCAAGGGCGCTGCTCTGGAACACCGACAAATCTTCCGTTTGGGCTAAACGACAGGCTTCGGGATCGGTGTCGATTAACACCACCGATTCTCCCTGGGACTGAAATAAACGAGCGAGTAGGCGTCCTAGGGGCGTGCAACCAATAATAACGGCGCCGGCGGCTTGGTCGGACGTTAACCGCAGGAGACGGGCTAAGGCCTTGGCGGTGAGTCCCTGGGCGAAGACCGTCATCATAATGGTTAAAAAGACCAAAGCCTTAATGGCTTCCCCCCCGTTGACGCCCCGCTCCGTTAAAACAATGCCAAACAAAGAGGCCACGGACGCCGCCACAATACCCCGAGGCGCGATCCAAGCCAGAAAAACCTTTTGTTGCCAACTCAAGCTACTGCTGAAGGTACAGAGATAGACGCTGAGGGGACGCACCGCGAACATTAAAATTAATACTGTCCCCAGACTGCCCCAGCCTAGGGCCAGCACGCTTCCGAGGGAGAGATCCGCCGCCAGCAGAATAAATAAAACGGAAACGCAGAGGAGCGTTAACTTGCCCTTAAAGCGTTTCAGCAGGCGCCCGTCCGGTAAATCGGAGGAATTGAGGACAATGCCCAGCGCCACCGTGGCCATCAAGCCCGATTCGCTCACCAAGGCCTGGGAAACTCCAAAAACGCCCCAAACCGAAGCCAGAACGACTAAATTACTAATCTCTTCCCCCAAAAAATCCGCCCGTTTTAAAAAGGCGCTCAGACTCCAGCCCGCGAGGACGCCAATGCCGACGCCCACCCCTAGACGTAGGGCTAACCCCGCGGCGATGTCCCACACTTCCGCCGGCGCCGCGCTCTGGGCGTTGAGAATGGTTTCTAAAACCACCACGGCTAAAATGGCGCCGATGGGGTCGATGAAGACCCCCTCCCCTTCTAACAGCGCCGCCACGGATCGTTCCACCCCCACCTGCTTAATGACCGACCCAACCACCGTGGGCCCCGTCACCACCACCAGGGAGCCATATAAAAAAGCGATGGGCCAGGGAAACTCCGCTAGGAAATGGGCCGCGACGCCGCCGCCGACTAGGGTCAGCAAAGCTCCGAAGGTGACCAAATTCCGTAAACTGCCGGAAACCGTCCGCAGTTCCTTCAACCCCAGATTTAATCCCCCTTCAAAGAGGATAATGGCGACGGAGAGCGCCACAATCACCTCCAAACCTTGCCCTAACCGTTGGGGATGGAGCCAATGCAAACCGCTCACGCCGAGAGTAATGCCAAAAAGCAGAAGAAAAACGATACTGGGCAAGCGCAGAAAAGCCGCCACCACCTGAGCCGCGATACCGGCGCCGACGGCTAGTATGATTTCTAGGGTCAGGTTAAAGGAACTATCCATAGGAGCCTAGGGTAGGGGTGGCATTCATTATATCGGCCCGTTTTTCCGAACACGGCGTCGAGAGCGTCGAAACTGAGCGCTCATCAAGGCGGAGGGATAAGCCAAGGGCCGGGAACGCGTAAACGTCAAGATTTGGGGACGCGCCGGGCGTACCTGTCCTAGGCGCCGGCAACCCCAGAAAGCCTGATTGAAGAGAATTTCGTTTGATTAGCGTCTCCATTACCGTTGCGGAAAAATGTTAAGAAATGTTAAAGTTACCATACCTGCGTTCTGAAAGTGACCTTTTAGGTTAAGATAGGTCGCAAGTGCTCAAAGTATAGTTGTAGGAGCTTACCCTATGGAATCTCTCACCCGCGCTCAACAGGAACTCTACGATTGGTTAGTAGAGTATATCGAAACGACCCAACACGCTCCCTCGATTCGGCAGATGATGCGGGCTATGAACTTGCGGTCACCCGCTCCTATCCAAAGCCGTTTGGAGCGCTTGCGCAACAAGGGCTACATCGATTGGACCGACGGCAAAGCCCGGACTCTGCGGATTTTGCACCACAAACCCAAAGGCGTTCCCGTGCTTGGGGAACTGGTGGCGGGAGAAGTGGAGGAAATCCTCGAAACCGAAGTCACCAAATTGGATCTCGGCCAAATTATCAAACAACCCAACGCCTTCGCTCTGCGGGTCATGGGGGACAATTTGACGGATAACCTCATCGCCGGGGGCGATATTCTCGTACTCCGGCCCGTTTCCGGCGACGAAATTATTCCCGACGGCGAACTGGTTGCCATCCGAGTAGAAGGAGAGGGCGTCACCCTCAAGAGCTACACCGAAGTGGGGGATAAAGTTATTCTTAAACCCCTGAAAGGCAAAGGCGAACCGATGGAGCTGAAAATTTCCGACGTGGAAATTCAGGGTATTCTCATCGGCGTCTGGCGCGGGCAACAGACGGTTCCCATGGAAGAGTAGCCGATCCATTTTTGCCAACAGCGCCGTTGAGAAAAAAACGGCGCTGTTTTTTATGGAAACCTATCGTCGGAGCCGGCTCCCGGCAACACAAGCGCGGGCCGAAAATATATCCTAAAATAACGAACTCCCTCAACCCGCTAGAGGCCTTTGGAATTGGGGCTGGAGCTATGACTTATACGGCGCAAGAGTTAATCGCCATTCTCGACCGGGAACTGAGCGCCGTTTGGCGGGGGGAACGGATTACGCTCTCCAGCGCCGAGCGCCTGAATAATCCCGTCATTGCTAAGGCCCTAGATTTAAACCAGGTGGGGAAGGTGTTCGCCTACCAAGACTTCCGACGCCAAATTCACGACTATCAAATTGAACAGGGCGTTTCCGGCGTCGTCTGGCGCTCCTGTTCGTTCCGGGGACAAACCGTTCAGATTCCCGAAGTCCATAACCAATTGACTCCGATTCCGGGGGATAAGGAAATTTTAATCGGCGCCAAGGCAGAATTGGTTAACTTCTGGCAAGCCAACAGCGCCGGTTTAACGCAATGGTTCCTCGCTCACCGTCCCCGCCCCCTCAGCGCCGAAACCTGGGCGACCGTTACCCAGGAGGGAGAATGGGCGGAGCTAGAGGCGACTCAGACAGAACTTTTTTTACGACTTTGCTGGGGCGACCCCCTAGAAGCCGCCTTTCCTCGGGCTTGGCCCCAGTCCGGCTGTTATCGCTTAGTCGCGGCGCCGGAGGAGCCTAGCGGTTTGAGAGTTTAGCCAAAGCGCCGGTTACCCAAAAATTGGGTCTAGAGCATAGCCCTTTAGAGTTGCTTTAACAGCGGGAAGACTTTAGGGACAACCCGCTTCCGGTTTTCCTAGGCGCCGGGTTGCGGTTACATAATCCTGAAGCCAAAGGCAACCCTGATCTAGCGCCTGCTCTAAAGATTGAAGGGGCCAGAATTTAACCGCGCCGTCGTCGGCGCCGGAGATGAGGGAGAGACCGTCGGGACTAAACGCGACTTGACGAATAATCTGGCGGGGATGGGCGCTCCAACGGGCAAACTGCCGACCCTGGCGCCAATCCCACAGTTGCGCCTGCCCGAGATTATCGCCGCTGAGGAGAAACTGGCCATCGGGACTGAAGGCGACGGTGTTGACCTCCGCTTCATAGACTGGAAAAATTCCCCCGGAGCGGCGCTCTTCTACGCTCCAGAGACGGGCTGTGCCGTCCTGACCGCCGCTGGCGATCTGTTGGCCGTCGGGACTAAAGGCGACGCTATAGACGGGGCCCAAATGCCCGTCCCATTGGGCTTGTTTTTGACCCGCTAGATCCCAGAGCTTCACCGCTCCGTCCTGACCGGCGCTGACCAGGCGCTGGCCGTCGGGGCTAAAGTCTAGGCTCCAGACGTCTTTTTGATGGCCC
>JAYKIZ010000318.1:0-3688 GCA_035285965.1 Cyanobacteriota bacterium
CCCGCCACTTTTTCCTGAAAGCGGGCCCATTGGGGAGAGGGGTCAATTTTGTTCTCCGGGGCTGAACGGTTAACGGATTCCGGCGGGGCCACCGGCTGATTAAACCAATCCACTGCAAAAACCGGCAGGATGGGAATATCTCCTTCGGCGCCGAAACTCCAGACCCGATTGGCTAAAATTAACGGCTCGTAGCCCGCCCTGCGGGCCGCTTCCGCCACCGCTAGACTGCATTCGTAATGGTGTCCCTGATAGTTGACTAAGGACTGATCGACGACAAAAAAATGCGGCATTACTCCCTAACGGTTTGCTCCTAGAGCAAAATAGCTTAGCTTAAGTCGGCGCCTTTACATAGCGAGCTTAAGTAGATCAAGAAAACGCTCCCCTTGCCAAGGGGGATCAGTGGAGATAGCCATTTAAGTGCCATTTATTGCTATTTGATTTTTTTGTACAGTCATCCCAAGGCTTTCCGCCAAGCGCCGACCGTTTTCGCTCAGCGCCGCGCACTGACGAGCGCCGTCAAACAGGAGAGAGCCGACGGTTAAGGTGCGACCGGTCTGGCGCTGGACATAATCCCCGGCCCGTTGGTCAAGGGTTTCGGCTAAGCCTTGATAAATCTTGTCCGTCCACTGGGAAGCGTTTTCCAGATCCCATTGGCGTAGGTATTGGAGCGCCGCCTCCGCGGTGGCGCAATGGAGTAAGGTTTGTAAACAAGCGAGGGGTAGCCCCTGTTTCACCCCCTGGGACGTCAGAATTTCGAGACGAGCGTCCGCGAGGGAATGGTGGGTATGGAAAATTCCCCCGGCCAATTTCAGCAATTTGCCGTGGTAGCCCAACAGCAGTAAGGAGTTCAGATCAGATTGAGCCGCGGCCGCCAGCATGGGGCCTAACCAATTGGCGACTTTAACGCAGTGTTCCGGTTTTGCGCCCCAGCGCCGGGCGAGATCCAAGCCGTTTTCTCCGAGGCAAAAAATCAAAGTTTTCTGACCCTGGGCTTTGGTCTGCAAGTCCGCAATAAAGGTTTCCAACTGCTCCGGGGCGCTGAGGGGTTCCGAGATGCCGCTGGTTCCCAGCAGGGATAACCCTTCGATCACGCCAAAGGCGGCGTTGGAGGTGCGGGTCGCTAGCCTGCGCCCTTCCGGGAGAATAATGTCCACTCTGAGGTCTTGATCCGGCCGGAGCCACGGCGCCAGATTGGTTTCCAGAAGAGTCTGGGCGTAACGATAAATCGCCGGAGCGTTTCCGTCCCCGAGACGTCGTCCAATACCCTCGCCGCCGAGAATCTGCAACTCTCCGGCGCCAGGGAGCCATTCCGCCTTGGCCCAAACGGGAGTCTGACGAGTCAAGTCTAGGTTATCGCCTGGATCGCTCCGGGTAATGGCTAGGGCCGAGCGCCGTTCTGAGTCTAAAACGGCGCCCTGTTCGATGGGGATGGAAACCCGTTGGGGCGGATTGACCAAATCAACTTCTACGTTGTCCGGCGCTTCCCCTGTTTTGAGGGTTTCCACGGCTCCTAGCGCCGCGGCGCAGGCGAAAACCGGCAAAGTGTAACCGGAACGGGCCATGGCTTACACCCGCCCCTGGGCGAGGCTCTGTAATTGCTCCAGTTGCCCCTGCAGGAGTTGCACTTGGCGCCGGAGTTGGACGTTTTCCTGCTGAAGACGTTGATTACGACGCAATAAATCTCCCTGGAGTCGCTCCTGCCGGGCCGCCTCTTCTCGGCGCTCCTGGATATCCTCCAAGACCGCTAGGGCGAAACAAATCTGGCCGGCGCTGTCCGGCACCGGCGCCGCGGTCACCTCTAGGGGAATGATTTGGCCGCCCTGATGAACTTCGAGATCTGTCACTCGACAGGTCTCCCCCGCCAGCGCCCGTAGGAGGGGCTGTTCGGTGGCGGGGTAAAGTTGATTGGTGCCGCTTTGGTAGGCTTGATAGATGGCGTTGAGCCGGTCTAACGGCGCCGAAGGCAGAACGCCTTTGCCCAACAGTTCAATGGCTTTGAGGTTAGCATAGTAAGGGTGACCCTGGGCGTCGATAATAAAAATGCCTAGGGGACAAGCGTCAAGAAAAGCTTTAAACTCCATTGGAACGAATTAAGGCGATAGAAGCCAAAGCTAAGAGTATAGCTTAAGAATCAGAATTGGCAAGGATGAAGCTCTATAGTCATCACAAAGTTCAAAGTCGGGCCACCCAGGAAGCAAGTCATCAAAGGAGATGGCGAAGATTTGTGCAAAATGAGAGGGTGGTAGTCGAAAACATTTGTGTACCATTGGTCTTGCAAGCCATATCAGGCTGGAAAAAGAAGCGGATTTACCTGGACTTGGATACTAAAATGTTATGGAATTAATGCTGTCTGATTTCCCTGGCGATAGTCACAGGAGGAAGAGCAGTGCCCTTTCTGTAGCTAGCCCTAGAACATAGTAGTGCGAGTGTTGCCTGTGGCAAGAGGGATTCATCAAGGCAAATCTATCCTTAGCTTCCATGCCGGCGGCTAAAGAGAACTGGGCTATCATCACCGATGAGCCCCTCTCGTTGGAGATTTTTTGGCAGTATGGTTTACGTTTTCGCACGGAGCACCTGTTTTTGGACTCTAAATCTGGGGTGTTTCAATGGGAAAGCTCTGGCATCCGCTCGGCACAGCGCTTCGGCTGTCTGTACCTGGTCATTGCTATTGCCATCCTCTTTGGCACCTTGATGGGGATGGCGGTGGAGCAAGGGGGGATGCGACGTCAGGTTGATGCTCATTTACGACGGGGACTGAGTTATTTAAAAATCGGGGTGCGATGGCTCAGGGCTGTGGCGCATCAATCTCAGCCCTTTGTATTTTGTCAAAGGTTACTCAATATCAACCCCTTGCCCTGTTTTGCTTGCCGAAAAGCCGAGGAGCGTTACTATCGGGCTATTGCTTTTTCTCTGATTCACGAATTCCAGGCTTCCTCTTAATGCCGTACGATTCGCTGTATCGAAAAATGTGTCCGTCACTCAGCCCAAACGCTTACCGACTGTGCTCACCAAAGCAGAAGTCCAAAATGTAATCAAACATCTCAGCGGGGTAGAACGCCTCGTCATTCAACTACTATATGGCAGTGGACTTCGATTAGCGGAAGCGTTGAGTTTACGGACGCCGACCGGCGCCGTTTTGTAGAGGATAGCGCCGATTGTCCAGCGCCGCCAAGGCGATTACAAATCTTTACTCAAACTACCGGCGCCGGAACAGGTTGAGTTAATGGACTCCAAAGACGGCGCTTGTTGTCAGCCTAACGGCTAAGTTGAGCGGCTAACATCCTTTGCACCACTATCAATATCTCTCGCTCGTCCGCTCCAACGTTTTGTTAAACCGTGTTTTCGAGATAAGGTTACAACTTCTCTGCCGCTTTCAGCTTGTTGCTTTTGCAAATCAGCAAAGATGGCTTTCAAGTCATGATTGAATGACCGAGAGTACTCTTCACGAATTCTGTGGATCTCTTCCACAATCTCATCTTGAAACATAATCAACCTCCGAGAAGTTCATAGGGTGTACAAAGAATTGGTAACTCGTATCCGAAATTAAGGCTGATCTCTGCCAACTTTCCCTGAATTTGAGCATTGGCAATGTGCTTGCAATTCCAGGTTAGCAGGTAATCCATGCCGTGAACGGTTGCGGCGGCGATATGAACAGCGTCAACATCAGCTTTTGCGGGAAGGTTACTGC
>JAYKIZ010000319.1:0-5576 GCA_035285965.1 Cyanobacteriota bacterium
GTCACCGGCACCTCCGCCGTGGGAATGAGCCAGAGGTCGTCTTCCCGACATTGAAAACTTTCTTCCGCGAATTTGGGCAATTGTCCCGTGCCCTGGAGGGATTGGCTATTGACCAACAACGGGGGCAAAATTTCCTGATAACCCGCCTGGGTTTGGCGGTCGAGCATCAAACTAATCAGCGCCCGCTCCAGCGCCGCCCCGGCGCCGACTAGGGCCACAAACCGAGATTGAGCCACCTTCACCGCCCGCTCCGCGGCGAGAATCCCTAACTTTTCCCCCAGTTCCCAGTGGGGCAGGGGATTTTCCAGAGTTGGCTTGAACTTGTCCCCCCAGCGCCGAACTTCCAAATTTTCCGTTTCATCCTTCCCGAGGGGGGTTGTGGGACTGGGTAAATTGGGCAGACCCAAGAGCAGATCCCGAATCTCGGTCTTGAGCGCCTTTTCCTGGGGATCCAACTCCGCCAGTCGGCGCTTGAGGTCGTTACCCTCCTGTTTCAGTTCCGCCAAGGTCTCCGGCGCCGCGCCCTGTTGGGCCAACCGTCCTACTTCTTTGCCGATCTCGTTGCTCCGGGCTTGCAGTTGGGTGCGATTGACCTCTAGACCCCGTTGCTCTTGGTCTAGCTCCAGCAAGCGCCGGATCATGTCCCCATACCCCGCCTCGGCGCTCCGGGATTCTAGGCTAGCGGTGATTTGGGCGGGATTTTCTCGGATTTTTTTCAGGTCTAACATAGCTCAAGAAGTGAAAGATTGTGAGCGAATAACCTCCTTGGCCGTCAGTCGAGGAGTTTTAGGCATTTTAGTTATAAAGCTAATTCAAAGATTTCTTGATTTTGATTAGAGACTAAAAAATTATCGGGGATCGGCTCTAGCATAAGTTTTATTGCGTCTTGTAGATTAACGATAGCGATTTCTTTGGTGTCTCCAAAGGAAGAAATAAAGTTGAGTTCGGGACAGGTTGCCGAGTAAGACTGGACTTCTGCGTCCCATTCAAGAATGACGCGAATTTTCATGACGATATTGAAAAATAGGTTAGAGGGGGTTTAACACAGGCTAACAGCGCCGGTTTTATCCCCCTAAATCAGGAGCATCTCACGTCAAAGGGGATGAGGGCAAACAGAGCATGGCGTTAACCCTGATTAAACACGCTCTTAACTCAGAAGCGTCACCCTGCCGGTGTCTAAACTATAGAAAGCGCCGACAATCACCAACTGCTTTTGGGCCACCAGATCCTGTAAAACTGAGGACTTTTTCAAAACCTCCACTTGGCGAAGTACATTCGCTTTAGTGGCCTGCTCTAGGGCCTCGGCGCTGTCCTTCGGCGCTGTTGGCTCGCCGGTGCGGATACTCTTCATCAAGACGCCGATTTGACCGGGAAGTTCTCCCCCCGCCAGCGCCGCTTGCACAGCTCCACAAGCTTGGTGTCCCATCACCATCAGCGCCTTGGCGCCTAAAACTAAAGCGCCGAATTCCATACTCGCCACCTCTTCCGCCGTGGCGATATTGCCGGCGATCCGACAGACAAATAAATCCCCTAGCCCCTGGTCAAAAACGATTTCCGGCGGCAGACGGGAGTCGGCGCAACCGAGAATGGCCGCGAAAGGGGCCTGGCCCGCGGCGACGGTTTGGAGACGGTATTGATCCTGTCGGGGATTCCGTCCCTGTTGTTGGCTAAACCGCTCGTTGCCCGCCACCAGTTTTTGTAGAGCCTCTTCCGGGGTAACCGGTCGATTGTCCGCCGCGGCGCCGGGGGGAGTCAGGGCTAGGGGCCCCAAAACGCTGGCCGCTAGACTGGTTCCCAGAAAACCGGCGCCGTACTGGAGAAGTTGCCGTCGTTGCAGGTAAGTAAAAGAAGACATTGGTTTCAGACCCAAAGAGAAGGGAATTGACTAAGGCAATCTTAGTGGAGAAAATGACGAGCTCCGGTGAGAACCATGATAATCCCCAACTCGTTGGCCGCCTGGATAGAATCCCGGTCCCGCAGGGAGCCGCCAGGTTGAACAATAGCCGTAATGCCCGCCGCCGCGGCCTGGCGCACGGAATCGTCAAAGGGGAAAAAGCCGTCGCTGGCTAAATAGGCGCCCTGGGCCCCGGCGCCGGCCTGTTGGAGGGCGATGGCCGCAGAGCCGACCCGATTCATCTGCCCGGCGCCGACCCCAAGGGTGCTTTGATTTTTACTAATGACAATGGCGTTAGATTTGACGTGTTTGCAGACCTTCCAGGCAAATTCCAATTCCGCCAACTGCTCCGGGGTAGGTTGGACGTCAGTCACTGTTTGCCATTGCTCTGTACTCTCCCGTAGGTCGTCCGCGGATTGGGTCAAAAAGCCTCCGGCGATGACTTTTAAGGTTTGAGTGGGGCCCACCCGGAGATCCGGCAGAAGTAAAACCCGTAAATTGCTTTTTTTGGCTAAGATTTTCTGGGCTTCTTCGCTACAGCCCGGCGCCGCAATACATTCCAAAAAGGTTTGGGTTAAGACCGTCGCCGTCTGGCTATCGATGGGTTGGTTGAGCGCCACAATGCCGCCAAAGGCAGAAATCGAATCGGCGTCAAAGGCTTTGCTATAGGCTTGGGCTAAGGTTTCCCCCAGGGCGACGCCGCAGGGGTTGGTATGTTTAAGGATGGCGGCGGCGGCGGTTTCCGGGTCAAATTCGTTAATTAGCAGACGGGCCGCCTCCAGATCTACCAGGTTGTTATAGCTCAACTCCTTGCCCTGGATCTGCTCGGCGCTGGCCCAGCCGGAGGGTTGAGTGCCGGTTTGATACCAGCCCGCAGTCTGGTGGGGATTTTCGCCGTAGCGGAGGGACTGCCGCAGGACGCCGGTAAAGCTAAAGCGTTGGGGTTGGTTGCCTTTACCCTCTAGGTCGGCGAAATAGGCGGCGATGGCCTGGTCGTAGGCGTTGGTTAACGCGAAGGCCTCTCCGGCGAAGCGTTGCCGCAGGTTTAGGGAAATGGCGCCGGTTGACTCCAGGGCGTCGAGGTAAAGGTCGTACTGGTTGGGGTTAGAAAGAATCGTCGTATGGGCGAAATTTTTTGCCGCGGCTCGGATCATGGCGGGGCCGCCAATATCGATTTGCTCCACCGCTTCCGCTAGGGTCACGTCGGCTTTAGCGATGGTCTCTTCAAAGGGGTAGAGATTAACGACCACTAAGTCTAGGGGACGAATAGACTGGGCTTCCAAATCCGCCACATCCGACGCCAGGTCTCGCCGGGCCAAAATGCCGCCGTGGATACGGGGATGCAGCGTTTTCACCCGCCCTCCCAGGATTTCCGGCGCTCCGGTGTAGTCGCTGACCTTCGTTACCGGAATCCCCGCGTCCGCCAGAGCTTGGGCGGTGCCGCCGCTACTGAGCAGGTCAAAGCCAAAGTCCTGGACAAGGCGCCGAGCGAAGGGAATCAATCCGGTTTTATCGGACACGCTCAGCAGAGCAAGGGGGGCCATGGTTTCTCCTAGGGGAACAACGACGAAGTGCAAGGGAGGGGTAAATTAGGTTACCAAAATATAGGGAAAAAATCTCTAATCCTCAAGACGGGCCTTAAAATCGGCAATGGTCCACTCTAAACCTTGATCCAAAGGAATCGTCGGTTCCCAATTTAAATAGGTTTGGGCCCGGGTAATGTCCGGTTGGCGCTGTTTGGGGTCGTCCTCCGGCAGGGGCTTAAAGATCAACTCCGCCGCGGGATTGATCCGGGCTTGAATTTTTTGCGCTAATTCTAAAATGGTGTATTCCCCGGGATTCCCTAGATTAACCGGGCCGACGTAGTCCCCGTTCATTAGGCGCATTAACCCTTCCACCAGATCCGACACATAGCAAAAACTACGGGTCTGGGAGCCGTCGCCATAGACCGTCAGGGGGTGACCCTGAAGCGCCTGCACGATGAAATTGCTCACGACCCGCCCGTCCTGTTCCTGCATACGTGGTCCGAACGTATTGAAAATGCGGGCGACGCGAATATCAACTTTATGCTCTCGATAGTATTCAAAGGCTAAGGTCTCCGCTACCCGCTTGCCTTCGTCGTAACAGGCACGGGGCCCGATAGGATTCACATTGCCCCGGTAGTCTTCCGTTTGGGGGTGGACGGTAGGGTCGCCATAGACCTCCGAGGTGGACGCTAGGAGAAAGCGGGCCTGAACCCGTTTAGCCAAGCCCAACATATAAAGGGTTCCCAAAACGTTCGTCTTGATAGTTTTGACGGGATTAAACTGATAATGCACCGGAGAAGCGGGACAAGCCAGATGATAGACCTGATCCACCTCCAGGCGAATCGGCTCCGTCACGTCGTGGCGCACCAGTTCAAAGTTGGGGTGTTGGCGCCATTGGGCCAGATTTCGTTTAGCACCGGTGTAGAAATTATCCAGACAAACCACCTCATGCCCCTGCTCCATCAGGCGGTCGATCAGGTGGGAGCCGATAAAGCCGGCGCCGCCGGTGACTAAAATTCTCATAAAAAAGCCCTAAAGGTTTGGGGTTTCCTGAATTATGGGAGACTAGGTTACCCGATGGCAAGACTAGAGAACTTGGGCCCGCAACCAAGCCACGGGGAGGTAGAGCAATTTCTTCGGCGCCGGGACGTAGGCCCGTTGGTTAAAGACGTTGTAATGATTGGCCTCGATGACGTCCAAAATGCCTTGGTAAAGCATCAGCGCCGTCCAAACCGGCCAACGAGAATCCCGATTCAGGGCCCGGATGCCCCGCTCGGCGGAGTCGAAATAATCCCTAGCCCGTTGGATTTGGAATTGCATCAAGGCTTGCCAGCGCTCGTCGTTGACGCCGTTAAAGAGATCCGCTTCAGTGTAGTTAAATTTTTCTAAATCCTCCAGGGGCAGATAGATCCGCCCCCGTTGGGCGTCTTCCCCCACGTCTCGCAAAATATTGGTCAACTGATTAGCCATGCCCAGGGCAATGGCTTCCTCCTGGGGAATATGAACGGCGTCGGGGCCCCAGGGCGTCTGACCGCTTCCGGTGTCCACCCCCAAAACGGCGCTGGACATCAGCCCCACCGTCCCCGCCACCCGGTAACAATAGAGACTCAGTTCCTCAAAAGTTTGGTAGCGACTGCGGTAGAGATCCATCCGTTGCCCGGCGATCATATCCCGGAAGGGTTGGATGTCCAAGGGGAAACGGGTCAGGGTATCCACCAGGGCTACGTCGGCCTCTTCCTGGGGTTCCCCGGCAAAAATCAGTTCCAGACGGCGCTCCCACTGATCCAGAGTTTCCGGGGTTGTTTCGGCGGCTTGGGGCCCGTCCACCAATTCATCGGTGCGCCGACACCAGTAGTAGATAGCCCAGATGGCCCGGCGTTTGGCCGGCGGCATGAGGAGAGTGCCTAGATAGAACGTCTTAGCGTACTGGGCGGTCACCTGGCGACAGGTTTCGTAGGCCGTTTCCGCGGAAGCCAGGGCTGGAACTGAAGAGGTCGGTTTGGGCAGTTGAAGCATCAAAGACGAACGGGATTCGGAGACCAGCCACCCAGAGTCAATTCCGGTAACGGCGAGGTTGGACGGGAGGGGAGCGTTAGTCATCTAGCATTTTCCCATTCTAGTTGTGTTTTGTCAGTGTTCCTGGCGAAAATCGCCCT
>JAYKIZ010000320.1:0-8306 GCA_035285965.1 Cyanobacteriota bacterium
GCTGGCTCCGGCTCGAACCCTTCGCTCATCGTGGGTTATTATACCAGGGCTGATTATCGGCGCCGGCTGTCCAGTGTGTTCAGGAGTCGAGGCATGAAAAAAATTTACGCCATTGGTATTGGGGGAAGCGGCGCTAAGTGCGTGGAGTCTTTGCTCTTTCTCCACTCCCTCGGCCTCTTGGGGGAAACCCGCTTGGGAACATTGCTCGTGGACGCGGACGCCTCCAATGGTAATGGTCAACGGACGGGTATTGCGCTGAAAACCGTCGCCCAGTGCCAGAGCGCCTTTCAACGGGGCAAAACCGCTTTTATGCGTTATCCCCTTCAGGATTACGAAACCTGGAATCCCCTCGGGGACGCGACCCACGCCTCCAATTTGGGGCGTATTTTCAACAAACAGGCTCTGGGCGCCCAGGCGCCGGCGCTGGCCAAGGTGATGGACGTCCTCTACGCGCCCGCGGAGCAAAGCGCCGATTTAGGAGTCGGTTTTCGGGGGCGGCCCCCCATCGGCGCCGCGGTGATGAGTCGCTTGGATTGGGAGGGCTTAAACCGGGCTCAGGGGGGTCAGTGGCAAAAATTACTGGATAATCTCTTGTTGGAGACCAGTAGCCCCGGCGCGGTGGCGGTTCATCTTTTTGGTAGCGTCTTCGGCGGCACCGGCGCCGCCGGGACTCCGACCCTGGCTAGTTTGATTGACCGCAAACTGCGGGAGGAAGATTGTCGAGCGCAAGTGCGTCTTAACGCTTCTCTGCTTCTGCCCTACTTTGGCTTTGAGCGGCCCGACGACGGCGACCAGACGGTCTTCGCCGAAACTCGCTTTTTCGCCCTCAACACCCAGGCGGCGTTGCAGTATTTCGCCGAGCAAGCGGAGGGGGTTTTGGATAACGTCTATCTGTTGGGGCATCAGGATAAGGAAAATTATCCCTCCCGCACCGGCGGCGCTGAGCAAAAAAACGGGGCCCACTTCGCGGAACTCTACAGCGCCTTAGCGGTTAACCACGGCGCCGAGCAGAAAGCGCCGGAAACACAGGTTTTTTATATTAGCCGGGGACGCTTCGACCGTTTGACCTGGTCTGATTTGCCCCAGGGGGACACAGTCAAGACGGCTCTAGCGAAGGGCGTTCGTTTCGCCTACGCTTGGCGCTACAACTTTTCCCTCGAATTAGCCGAAGCTCGGCGCCTAGGGGGCAAACGCTTCTTCAAAGGCGCTCCTTGGTTCCGTCACTTCTTCGCCATCGGCGCCGGTTCTTCCGGTCTCCCGGCGGTGGAAGGGGAGACCCAAGTCCAACAGGCCCAACTACTGGATCAATGGTGCGGCGCTTTTTTAAATTGGTGTCGGCAGATCGCCAAGGCCAATACTCAATCCGAGCAATTTTTCCATCTTCAGGATCTGGCGGATTCAGGAAGCGAGTATCGGGAGGAGTTGGCAGAGTTGGCGCCGTTAGTTCTCGATCTGGAGCAAAGCGAAGACCGGCGCCGGGGAGACCATCTGGATAACCTCAAATTTCAACTGGATAACCAGGGGCGCCGCTACGACCCCGGCGTCTCCGGTTTAGCCCACGCTCTCTTTGATTTGCTCTAGGGAACGAAGCCAAAAAAAAGAGGGTCGGTCTGACCCCCCTCTCCTAACAACAATGAAACTTACAAATCCAAACTGAAGTCCCTCAATTCCGCCCTTACTGCGGCTGACTGGGCAGGGTTCCCACCGTTAAGGTCAGAGTCAGAGGACGACCGTCCCGGAGCACGGTGACGTCTAGGTTAGAGCCGATGGCGGTCTGCTCCACCTGATTCTGCACCTCGCTGGCTTTGGTAATGGGGCTTTCCCCTAGGCGCTGGATGACGTCGCCGGGCTGGAGACCCCCCAGCGCCGCCGGGGAGTCGGGAACCACCTTCATAATGACGACCCCTTGATCGGCCTTGAGAACGACGCCGCTCCGTTGCCGCAGTTGCTCTTTAAATTCCGGGGTGACGTCCGCCATCTGAATCCCCAGGAAGGGATGCTCGACCTTGCCCTTGGTAATAATTTGCTCGGCGATCTGCTGAGCTTTATTAATGGGAATTGCGAACCCTAATCCCTGGGCGTTTTGGATAATGGCGGTGTTCATGCCGATCACCTCGCCGTTGGCGTTGAGGAGGGGGCCGCCAGAATTGCCGGGGTTAATGGCCGCGTCGGTTTGAATAAAGTCCACCCGTTTATCGGCCACGCCGATTTCCGAACTGCGGCGCCCGGTGGCGCTGACAATACCCGTGGTAACGGTGTTATCTAAACCAAGGGGATTGCCGATGGCGATAGTCCACTCGCCCACCTGCAGGGCGTTGGCATCGCCTAATTTAACGGCGGGGAGGTTTTCCGCCTCTACTTTAATGACCGCCACATCGGTGGTGGGGTCGCTTCCCAACACTTGCCCCGTTAATGTCCGTCCATCTTTCAGCGTTACCGTCACTTCTTCGGCGCCGGCCACCACATGGGCGTTGGTTAAAATCTGACCGTCTTCGCTAACAATAAACCCAGACCCGGCGCCCCGTTGAATCTGTTCATTGGGTTGGGCGCCGAAAAAGCCCCGGAAGGGGTCGGGTAATCCTTGGGGAACTTGAGTCTTTACCTTACGCTCAGCGTTAATCCGCACCACCGACGGCCCCGTGGCCCGCACTACATCCACGACAAAATTACTCGGCGCCGGCATCAGACCCGGTTTCGCTCCTACCGGCGCCGGCGCTGGCGATTCTTTAATCTGAGCGGAGTTCAGTAAACCGTTAGCGGTTATCTGGTTAAGGAGTTGGGGATTGGTAATTGCCACGGTGCCCCCAACGCCGATGCCCATACCCATCAGCACCAGCCCCAAGTAGGCCCAGGAGGTTTTGGATGTCATAGCATGACCCAGAGAATTAGAGCGAGAAGCTAAGGAAAAGTCTCTCATGATTGTTTACCGCGGGAGGAGAAAAAAGTCAGCCCGATGAGGAGCAATTAGGGAAAACGGCTTTTGGGCTGACACTGTTCAATATAGGGGGGGGATTTGACAACGCCATGACGGGGGTATGAACTTTTGACGTCGCGGGGAAACGGATTCTGGGCCTAAAAAAAGCCCCCAACGTTGGGGGCTTGTGACGCTCTCCCACTCTCCTTCGGCTACGCTCAGGGAGCGGGAGAGAGGATGGCGGGAGAAAGATAACAGCGGCGAATCGAGCGGACGTTAGACCGCGACCGCTTTGCGGGAGGTGGCGGTGAGTTCGCCTTTGGCGTATTTAGCCGCGTACTCGTCCAGGGTCAGTTGCTTGATCTTGCTGGCGTTGCCGGCGGTCCAGAAC
The DNA here is from genome assembly GCA_035285965.1 of Cyanobacteriota bacterium. Taxonomy (GTDB): domain Bacteria; phylum Cyanobacteriota; class Cyanobacteriia; order Cyanobacteriales; family Microcystaceae; genus Synechocystis. Next base: position 3,306 of record JAYKIZ010000320.1, read on the forward strand.
TGCTGATAGCGCTCGGCGCAGACCTGTTTCATGTACTTGATGGAGGGCTTGAGGAAGTGGCGGGGGTCAAAGTTTTTGGGATCTTGAGCCGCGGCTTCCCGGAAGGCGGCGGTGATGGCCAGGCGGTTATCGGTGTCGATATTCACCTTGCGGACGCCGCTCTTGATGCCTTTTTGGATTTCTTCCACCGGCACCCCGTAGGTTTCGGGAATCGCGCCGCCGTATTTATTGATCAAGTCGATCCACTCCTGGGGCACAGAAGAGGAGCCGTGCATCACGAGGTGGGTGTTGGGCAGGCGCTTGTGGATTTCTTCGATGCGGCTGATGGCCAGAATTTCCCCCGTGGGTTTGCGGGTGAATTTATAGGCGCCGTGGCTGGTGCCGATGGCCACCGCCAGGGCGTCCACCTGGGTTTTTTCCACAAATTCCACCGCTTCGTCGGGGTCGGTGAGCAGTTGGGAATGATCCAGTTTGCCTTCAAAGCCGTGACCGTCTTCCGCTTCCCCCTGACCGGTTTCCAGGGAGCCGAGGCAACCCAGTTCCCCTTCCACGCTGGCGCCGACAGAGTGGGCGACTTTCACCACTTCGGCGGTGACGTTGACGTTGTACTCAAAGCTAGCGGGGGTTTTGGCGTCTTCCTGGAGGGAGCCGTCCATCATGACGCTGGTGAAGCCGTTGCGGATGGCGGAATAGCAGGTGGCGGGGCTGTTGCCGTGATCCTGGTGCATAGCGATGGGGATCTGGGGATAGGTCTCCACAGCGCCGAGGATCAGGTGACGGAGGAAGTTTTCCCCGGCGTAGCTCCGGGCGCCCCGGGAAGCCTGAAGAATGACAGGGCTATCGGTTTCATGGGCGGCCTGCATAATCGCTAGGATCTGCTCCATGTTGTTGACGTTGAAAGCGGGAATGCCGTAATCATTCTCGGCGGCGTGGTCTAGTAACAGCCGCATAGGTACAAGCGCCATAGGGATCCTCCTGGAGTAGCAAGTTAATGTAAAGGTAACTCTTTAGATTTTTTTAATCTTAGGCTAGTTTCTCCCCCTTGACAATTTATAAAAAAGGGAGTCCGAGGCCCGTCCTCAGGGGTTGGGACTCCTCCACGAATCCCCCTACTCTCAACCGCCCCCCAAGCGCCGTTGCAGATGGGCCAGAAAATGGGGAATCACCCGGGCTTGATTACCGTATAGTTCCCCCAGGGTTACCGGCGCTTCTGGGGGAATTAGCGCCGATTGATACTGGAGGATAATTAAAGCGTTCCAAAAGATCAAGAAAAGGGTCAGCCATCCAATACGGCGCCAGATCCGGGCCCGCCCCTGGCTCCAGGCGTCCCAAAGAATGGCTAACCCCAGGACAAACAGCGCCGTACTGTTAGAAAACATGCGACCGCCCACACTGGCCCCCTGCCACCAACACCACCAGGCGCCGATAAAATAAACCTGAAGCAAAAAGGCGGCCAACAGCGCGCAACCTAGGGCGGGCCGGCGCCGGGCGAAGAGGACTAAACCGACGACGCTGGCCAGGGTCAGGGGATGCCAGATAAACAAACCCCGATGTCCCGAGAAGAGAACCTGCCAGAGCGCCGGTTGGAACCAGTGAAAACTGCCGCCGTAGCCCCGGGCCTGGCCTTCTTCCAGGTAGGGAATTTGAGAGAGGCCGCCGTACTGCCAGAGATAGACCAGCAATTGGGGCGTCTGGAGCAGGAGAGCTACGAAACCTAAACGGGCGATGGCCCAGAAATAGGGGCCTAACTTTCCGGCTCGGTATTGTTCCGCGCCCTGCCAGAGGATGGGAACCGCGATAAATAAACCGTCCTGGGGCCGCGCCCAGGCCGCTAGGCCAATGAGACCTCCCAGCGCCGCCTGCAGACGCCAATCCGTCAACCAGGGCCAGGTCAACGCACCCCAGAAAAAGGCCGTCACCAAAAAGGCGGAAACGGCGTGGGACATGGAGACTTCCACCGTCAGATAAAAACTGAGGGGGGAAGCGAACCAAATGCCCCCCGTCGCCAGCGCCGCCGCGGGAGGACTAGAGAACAGGCGGGCGATCCGGTAACTGAGGACTAAACTGGCGATTCCCAGCAGAACGCTGCCGAGGCAATAGACCAACTCGTAGGGCCAGGTCAGACCGTTCAGAGCCACCGGCAAACCGACTCCCCGGAGGCCCAGCGCCAGTAGATGACCCCAGGCGAAAAACGGTAGGAGAACCACTCCTAAACCTAAAGTATATTTACTAAATTGGGGGACTTCTCCAAAAACCCTGGCCCCGGCGCCGAAGGCTTCCGCGCTTTCCGCATAGTAGCGATATTCGTTATCCACCCGTAGATCGCCGTCAAACAGAAGGGAGCGCACAGGCGTGTAATAGCCTAGTCCGTCTCCATAGACCCCAAAGCCGGTGACGGAAAATTTGAGTAGAAAGAGCGCCACCGTCCCGGCGCTAGCCCACCAAAACCAAGTCCGAATCGATGGCGGGTCTAGAGGAAGCGAAAATCGGCTCAAGGGGCCGCCAGACCGGCGCGGGTGTTTATTCTCCATGCTCTGAACCGTTATCCAATCCGAATCAATCCTAACCTTTGCCAATCTTCGGCGCTGAGCGCCCAACCGAGAGCGCCGCTATTTTGTCTCGCCTGCTCCGCGGTTTTAGCGCCGGGAATGGGGATGACATTGCCTTGGGTGATCAGCCAATTGAGGGCTACTTGGGCTGGGGTTTTCTCGTATTTCGTCGCCAGATCCGTTAAGGCGTTGAACAGCGGCTCTAACTGGGTTAAGCCATTGGCGCTGAAGCGGGGATTGAGTTTACGGCCGCCCTGGAGGGTTTTGACGCTGTCGGGCCCATATTTTCCGGTGAGTAAGCCCTGGGCCAGGGGACTGTAGGCCAAAATGGTCACCCCCAATTCTTTTGCCAGAGCTAAAACGCCGTTCTCCTCAATGCGTCGGTCGAGGAGGGAGTAGGAAACTTGGTTGACCGCTAGGGGAATACCCCGCTCCGCCAAAAGACCGTGGGCTTGTCGCATTTGCTCGGCGCCGTAGTTGCTCACCCCGACGCGCTCAATCCGCCCCGCCTGGACTTCCTCCGCCAGCGCCGCCATAAAGTCCGGGGTTTTGAGGATGAACTCCCAGGGCCAGTGAATTTGGTAGAGGGTGATTTTTGTTTGACCCAACCGGGCCAAACTCTCCGTCAGCGCTTGGTGAATATCCTGCCGGCGCCAACGCCAGGGAAAGGGAAAATATTTAGTCGCTAAACAAACCGGCGCTCCGCTGGCTCGGCAAAACTCCCCCAACAGGCGCTCCGATTCCCCAAAACCATAGACCTCGGCGGTGTCGAAGAGGGTCAGCCCCGCTTCTACTGAAGCCCGGAAAGCGCCCTCGACGTCGGCTTGATTAAAGTCCTTGCCATAGCCCCAGAAAAGGCGGTCGCCCCAGGCCCAGGTTCCAACCCCCAGGGCTGGGACTGACGGGCCCTGGGGGCCCAGGGTAAGGGTTTGCATAAACTCGCTCCTAACGGCGCTGAAAACCCCCTTATCTTAAACGAAGCGTTTCCTTAAAAAACCGCGGTGGAATCTTCTCGGCGCTCTAGGGGATAAATCGGCGCCGTTGGCAGAACCGGGAGTTGAATTTGCTCCACCATCGGCCGGGTCTTGAGCCAGCGTTGGGACAATTGGGCAAAGCTGAGGGGACAACCGCTAACGGCGAAGCGAGTGGATAGGGCCGGCAGACTATTCCGTAGGCCCAGCACCTCCAATTCCTGCCGCGCCGCCTTGACGACGTATTTGGCGGGATCGACGAGGGCAATGGAGGAGGGTAAAAGAGACTGAAGAATCGGGGTCAAATGTTGGTAATGGGTGCAACCAAAGACCAGAGTGTCGATTTTAGCCTCCAGGAGCGGTTGCAAATACGCCTGAGCCACCTGTCGGGTGTAGGGGTCGTAAATGCGATTTTGCTCAATCAGGGGCACAAACTCCGGGCACCCGACTTGCCAAACCTGGGCCTGGGGGTCGATTTCCTGAATGGCGTCCCGGTAGGCGTTACTGGCGGCGGTGGCGGGGGTGGAAATTACCCCAATGCGTCTTCCCTGTCTGACCGCGGCCCGAGCGCCGGGAAGAATGACTCCTAGGATCGGCAGATCAAACTCTTGTCGCACCGTTTCCAACGCTAGAGCGGAACTAGTATTGCAGGCCATAATCACCATCTTCACCCCCTCCGCTGTCATCCATGTTAAAATTTCCCGGACATACTGAAGTATTTCCTGGGGCGTGCGATTGCCGTAGGGGAGCCGGGCTGTATCCCCAAAGTAGAGTATGGACTCCTGGGGTAATTGTTGATACAGTTCCCGTAAAACTGTTAAACCACCCACACCGCTATCAAAAATGCCAATACGGCTCCGCTGGAAATCTTGCATATCGAGCAATATCAAAAGAGATGCTGATATTGAAACACGAACCCCTAGGGAAGTAAATAAGCTTAAGGATTATTAAAGGTTATAAAATTTCCCCAATGTCATCTTTTTTGGATATATTAATCCTTCAGGCGCTCATTCTCTCCCCTGGGGATGATCCATCCCCTCTGACGCCAAAAAGTCCGCAAGGCTCTAGTTGCCCCGCAGATAATCCAAAATGCCTTGGGCAATAGCTCTCGCCATTTGCTGTTGATAACTTGGGTTAACTAATTTAGTCACATCTTCGGCGCCGGTGACAAAACCCAATTCCACTAAAGTCGAGGGCATCCGACTGTGGCGCAAAACATAAAATCTGGCCCGACGAACGCCCCGGTCTCTGACGTCCACGGAGCGAAGAATACTGCGGTGAATGGCTCTAGCAAGGGCTGAGTTACCAAAGTAATAGACTTCCAGCCCATTGACATCTGGCCTTCCCATACCCATGGAATTGGCGTGGACGCTGACAAAGACATCGGCGCCGGCCCGGTTGGCCATATCCGTCCGCCCCTGAAGGCTGACAAAATAATCGCTGTTACGGGCTAGGACGGCGCGGACGCCCTGTTGTTCCAG
>JAYKIZ010000321.1:0-12586 GCA_035285965.1 Cyanobacteriota bacterium
TTGTTGAATAAACCCAACGTTTACGGCTCCATCTTTCGCTTTGAAGGGCAAGCCACCGTTTTCAACTACCAGGACGGCCCCAACTACCGAGATCTATACCCCGAGCCGCCGCCGCCGGGGATGGTGCCCTCCTGCGCGGAAGGGGGCGTTTTGGGCGTGCTTCCCGGTATTGTCGGCACGATCCAAGCCACGGAGGCCCTGAAAATTATCCTCGGCGCTCCCAATACCCTCAGCGGTCGTCTCCTGCTGTTTAACGCCTGGGAGATGAAGTTCCGGGAGTTGAAACTGCGCCCCAACCCCGAGCGGCCGGTGATTACAGAACTGATTGACTACGACCAATTCTGCGGCATTCCCCAGGCCAAAGCCGCCGAAGAAGCCGAAAAAGCGGCGCTGGCGGAGATGACTGTGCTGGAACTGAAGGCGCTGGTGGATCAGGGCTTGCCCAATACCCTACTCATCGACGTCCGCAATCCCAACGAGTACGACATCGCTCGTATTCCCGGCGCTGTTTTAATCCCGCTACCGGACATTGAAGCCGGCGCCGGCGTGGAAAAAGTCCGCTCTCTGCTCAACGGTCACCAACTTATCGCCCACTGCAAAATGGGGGGGCGGTCCGCCAAGGCGCTGGGCATTCTCCGGGAAGCGGGTATTGAGGGGATCAACGTCAAGGGCGGCATCGCCGCCTGGAGTCAGGAAGTCGATCCCAGCGTCACTCAGTACTAAAACAATCTTCCCTAAAGTTGTTCTCCCTCAAGCCATAGAGTCTTATGTCCCTTGCGCCTGTTCAAGTCATCGGCGGCGGTCTGGCCGGCGCCGAAGCGGCTTGGCAAATCGCCCAGGCCGGAATTCCGGTAATCCTCTGGGAAATGCGTCCCCAGCGCCGGAGTCCGGCCCACCATAGCGACCAGTTGGGGGAATTAGTGTGCAGTAATTCCTTCGGCGCTTTAGCGACGGACCGGGCCGCGGGTCTGCTCCAGGAGGAATTACGGCGCTTGGGTTCTCTAGTGATTGAAACAGCGGACGACCACGCCGTGCCCGCAGGAGGCGCTTTGGCGGTGGATCGGGGGGTTTTTAGCCAAACCTTGACGGAAACCCTAGAGCGCCATCCCCTGATCGACCTCCGCCGGGGAGAAATAACCCAAATTCCCCAGGAGGGCGTTGCGGTTTTAGCCACCGGCCCCCTCACCAGTCCGGCGCTGACGGAGGATCTACGGCGCTTTACCGGGCTGGAGTACCTGAGTTTTTTCGACGCCGCTAGCCCTATTGTGGTCGGGGAGTCCATTAACCGAGACGTCGCCTTTTTGGCCTCCCGCTACGACCGGGGCGAAGCGGCCTATTTAAACTGCCCCTTTACCCAAGAACAATATCAACGCTTTTGGCAGGCGCTCCGGGAGGGGGAGCAGGCGGAACTCAAGGACTTTGAGCGAGAAACGGCCCAGTTTTTTGAAGGCTGTCTCCCCATTGAGGAATTGGCCCGGCGGGGAGAAGACACCATGCGCTACGGGCCCCTGAAACCCGTGGGACTCTTTGATAACCGTCTCGGGGATTTCCGCGACCCGGAAAATCGCCAGCGCCGCCCCTACGCCGTGGCCCAACTGCGGCAGGAAGATAAAGCGGGGCAACTTTGGAACTTGGTGGGTTTCCAGACCAATTTGAAATGGGGGGAGCAAAAGCGGGTTTTTTCCCTGATTCCAGGTTTGGAAACAGCGGAGTTTGTGCGGATGGGGGTGATGCACCGCAATACCTTCATTAATTCTCCCCAACTCCTGGGCCCGGATCTCGCCTTCCAGCGCCGCCCCAATCTTTTGGCCGCTGGACAACTCATCGGCACCGAGGGTTACGCCGCCGCGGTGGCGGGGGGCTGGTTAGCGGGAACCAACGCCGCTCGCCGGGTTTTGGGGCAAGACCTGCTGGTTTTACCCCCGGAGACCTTAATGGGCGCCCTCTTTGCCTTCATTAGCGGCGCCGACGCCAAACATTTCCAACCCATGCCTCCCAATTTCGGCATTTTGCCTCCCCTGCCCGAACCGGCCCGGAGTAAACGGGAACGCCACGGTCAGTATCGAGATCGGGCCTTGGCGGCGTTAGGCTCCGTAGCGCGTTAAGAATGCCGAACGCTTTGTCGAGCAATGAGTCCAATACCTAAAATCACCAGGCAAAAGAAGATCAACGCCGTATTCATTAAGTCTCCTTGATTTAGCCCGCTTAAAAAGGCAAGAGTGGCAATAGCCAATAATAAGATAGTCCCGCTACCGAGCAGTAAAATCGACGGCGTTAAAACAGCCCGACGATAGCGGTCAAACAACAAAGAAAGAGAGATTAAGCCATAGACTAATAACAGAGCTAGAGTTCCAAACGTGCCGCAGGTATCGTTAATATCGTTGGGATTTAGACCTGTTGCTAACAGTCCTAGGGTGATCAAGACACAGAGTCCTAATCCTAGACTTAACGCTCCGATAGGCGTATGAAAACGAGGGTCAATTTTTGTGGTAAATGAAGGCATTATTTTTTCCTGACCCAACGCTAAACCGACCCTCGCCAAGGCGCTAAAGCTCCCTAAACCGGCGCTAAAAAAACAAATACAGGCGCTAAAACCAATAATCAGCGCCGCGGTTGGAATTTCTAGAAAATCTCCCAGACTAATTAACGGACTGGCGGCCTCGACAATCGCTTTCGGCGCCGCTTTAAACCCTAATCCTAAAACGTAGGCCCAAACTAAAAACAGCCCGCCTGGTAACAAAGTCGCAATGCGTAAAGCCCTCGGAATATCTCTGAGGGGATAGAGAGATTCCCCTCCTAACGTGGCGGCGCTTTCAAAACCGACAAAACTCAAAAAAGCAATCATTAAGCCTGAGCGAACCTCATTAGCCGTTGTCGCTGTAATCTGAAATTCTGACAAGTCAAATCTAACACTGTGACGAAACAAAATCACGCCACATAACCCGAGAATTATGATAATTGAAATACTTTCTAGCGCTAACATCATCCCATTCGATAGCCGCACATCCCTAGATACAAACCACCAACTACAACCCGCCAAGAAAACAACCCAAAGCCATAGAGGAAGTTTGAGACCAACCATAGCCGCTAACATGACAAAGCTTTGACTAGCCATAGCTAAAAGTAGCGCGCCAAAGCTCCCGTAGGCTAATAATAGTAACCAGCCCGTTAATCGGGCAAAAGTTGGGCCTAAGCCTTGCCTGACATAGCTTGCTAATCCCGCTGTTTCCGCCTCTTGTTTTGCGAAAATAATCAAGATCTGAGACACAAATAAAATACAAAGACAAGCAATGAAATAAGTTAACCAACTGCTCTTGCCCGAACTGAGATAGACCTGGGGAATATTAATCACCGCCGTTACTGTAGGGCCAACAACCGCAATTGCTTGAGTCGTAACTTGAATTAATCCTAAACAGCGATTGAGTTGGGGGGAAACAGAAGAATTACTTGAGGATTTCATCTGTTTTAAAAAATTAGAATTTCTTAATTTCTCTTGAGACTAGGGGGGAAACCCCACAGACTGGATCGCGTTAAAGACGGCTTTCTCTTGGCGCATTAGCCTTGATGGAAAACTATCCCAAATCTTCACTCAAAAACTATCTTAGCCCGAATTGGCGAGATTGACAACAAAAAGACGCCGCTTTTATTAACGCGTTCAAGATCTCGATCGAAAAAGAAAATTAGTTCTTACCCTAATCCACGACTATATGCTTAAAGGATTATGCATGATTCATTGAGCGGCGTTCCCGGATTAACGCCCGAGAATGGGCCCAAGGTTTCCCTGTCGGAAAAATTTCTTTACAATCAGGTTACCACCACTGCCCGATTCCCTTTTAACCCTTTCCTCCATGCGACTGACTGATTCTCCCCCCGCCGCCGGTGCCGATTGGACTTGGCAAGGGCATTCCATCCATTATACCCAGGCGGGCCAGACCCATCCCGGTCGTCCGGCTTTGCTCTTGGTGCACGGTTTCGGCGCCTCTACGGATCACTGGCGTAAAACTATCGCCGGTCTTCAGGGAGAGTTTTCGGTCTGGGCCATTGACTTACTCGGCTTTGGCCGCTCTAGCAAACCGAATTTGGCCTATAGCGGCGATCTCTGGCGCCGACAGTTGACGGCTTTTATCGAGGAAGTCATTGGGGAAAAAACGATTATCGCCGGCAATTCCCTCGGGGGCTACGCGGCCCTCTGCGTCGGCGCCGACGCCCCGGAATCCGTCGCCGGGGTGATCCTGCTCAACAGCGCCGGCCCCTTTAGCGACCAACTGCATCCCAAGCAACCCCAAGGAATCCAGAAACTGTTCCAAACCGTTCTCCGGCAACCCTGGGCCAGTTCCCTCCTGTTCCAATTTGTCCGGCGCCGGAGCAATATCCGCAAAACCCTCCTCAAGGTGTACGTCAACCCGGAAGCCGTTACCGACCAACTGGTGGAGGAGATTTACCGCCCCTCCTGCGACCCCGGCGCCGCGGAGGTCTTCGCCTCGGTCTTTAAAACGCCCCAGGGGGAGCCGGTGGATCAGTTATTAGCCCGCTTGCAAGTTCCTCTCCTAACCCTCTGGGGAGAAGGGGACCCTTGGATGAAAGTCCGGGAGCGGGGCGCCAAATTTCGCCAACACTATCCCCAACTGCAAGAGCATTACCTCAACTCCGGCCACTGTCCTCACGACGACACCCCGGAACTGGTCAATGATTTGATCCGCCAGTGGGCGTTAACTTTGACCTAACCCGGGGATTGCACCCGCGCCACCACTAGGGTCATATCGTCCTGGGGATGACCCCGGGAGCCTCGGAAGGTCTGCACCTGCTCAAAAATATAGTTCAGAATTCCCTCGGCGCTGTCGTAGGTTAAACAAGCTTCCCGAAAGGCGCGATGGAGGTTGCCTTCGTCGAAACGCTCTCCCCTTGCGTTAACTGCCTCCGTTAGACCGTCGGTGTAATAGAGCACTACGTCCTGGGGAGATAAAGAAACCCGGTCTTCTCGGTACTCGGAATCAGCTTCCAAACCGATTAAGGCCCCCTCCGTGTCGAGAAGGGCGATGTCCCGCTGGCTAGAGCGCCACCAAAGGGGGGGATTATGGGCGGCGTTGCTAAAGGAGAGGGTGGAAGCGGCGGGGTCGTACTCGGAGTAAAACAGGGTGACAAAGCGGTGGGAGTTGTCCAAATCCGCAAACATGACGCGATTCAAATGACCTAAAACCTGGGCGGGGCTGTGGCGATTGAGCACTTCCGCCCGGAGCATCCCCCGGGTCATGGTCATAATTAGGCCCGCGGGCACCCCCTTGCCCATGACGTCGCCAATGACAATGCTCCAGGGCACCCCGGGTTGATTGTCTTCCTCCCAGTCCCCCAACTGGTCGTAGTTGGTGGGAATAAAATCGTAATAGTCTCCCCCCACTAAATTGGCCGTCTGACACCGGGCGGCAATCTCTAAACCGCGAATTTGGGGACAGCGCCGGGGGAGCAATTGGTTTTGAATTTCCGAGGCGATTTCCAGTTCCTTGTCTTGGCGTTCCCGGGAGCGGAGTTCTAGGGTCAATTCGCTATTGGCGATGGCCACCGAAGTCTGATCCGCCACCAGTTGTAGGAGCTTGCGGCGGGTTTGCGTCCAAAGATACTGCCTATCTTCGCTAAAGATATAAATCCGTCCCAACTCTTCGTTTTTAACCAAAATCGGGGTGCTATAGAGCCGCACCATGGGTTTGGGGTCCGCGTCTCCGAGAGCGCGGCGTATTTTTTCCTCCAAATTGCGGGACCCCTGGGCAAAGGTCAAAGGGTCGGCGCTGTTGAGGGCTTGGATCACCGAATCCATCACCTGACGAATGTTTTGGGTCAAGCGCCGGTCTCGGCCATAAATTTGCTCTAAAGCAATTTTGCCTTCCGATTTAAAGAGGATTAAGGCGCTGCCGTCGGCGCCGGTCATGCGGGTCGCCATAAACGGCGCTAATTCCAGAAATTGATTGAGGTTATTAAAGCTCCTGAGGGCGAACCCGAGGGAACTGAGCATATCCTGAACCTTGTGTTGCTCTTGATGGAGAGACGCCACCAATTCTTTAAGGGCGAGAACGGCGGAACTTTGCGGAGGAGAATAGGACGGCGCTGGCACAACGATCATCTAAGGAAAAATAGGTTTAAGGGCGCTGAAGGCGAAAAATGATTGCGGGTAAAAACTGAAAGACTGGATGAGCCATTACCGCCGGAATCAGGGTCGTCGCTCCCTTGGCGTTCCTTAGCTTGGTCCAACCTTAGCCTCGCCTGACTAACCCTAGGAAAATAGCTAGGTTAGCTTAGCCTAAATTGCCTAGATTGCCAAGGCGTTAGCGGCGCTTTGGACGGAAAAGTTGACGCCTCAACGGAGAGGGAGGATTTTTCGTTAGACTAGAACCCATTTCCAAGGCTTTTTTTTCGCTTTTCCCCATGCAAACCCTTCCCCATCCCAACCTAGAAACAACGGAAACCCAGGCGAACCTGATTCGCCTCGATTCGATTTCTAAAATCTACGGCGCCGGGGAAGCGACGGTGCAGGCCTTAAATAATGTCCATCTGACCATTGCCCAGGGAAGCTATTGCGCCATTATGGGCGCCTCCGGCTCGGGGAAATCCACTCTGATGAATATTATTGGCTGTTTGGATCAACCCACCCTAGGCCATTACTTTTTAGACGATATCGACGTCTCTAGTTTAGAAGAAGGGGCGCTAGCTCAGATTCGCAACCAAAAAATCGGCTTTGTTTTTCAGCAGTTTTATCTTCTCCCCCAAATGAGCGCCCTGGAAAACGTCATGCTCCCCATGATCTATGGCGGCGTCCCTCCCCAGGAACGGCGCCGGCGGGCGGAGGAAGCCCTAGCGCGAGTCGGGCTAGCCCACCGCCTCCAGAATCGACCCAACCAACTCTCCGGCGGACAACAGCAACGGGTGGCCATCGCTCGGGCCATCGTCAACCGTCCCCTGCTCCTGCTGGCGGACGAACCCACCGGCGCCCTCGATTCCCGCACCACCGAAGAAGTTCTGGAAATTTTCCAAACCCTCCACCAAACCGGCATCACCATCGTCGTCGTCACCCACGAAGCGGATGTGGCCCAACACACGGAGCGGGTGATTACCTTCCAAGACGGCAAGATTAAACAAGACGCCCAAGTTCGGCGCTCGTCCTGACGTTCTAGGGGAGCAAAATTTGCTACGCTTAAGCCTAAAAACCTTGGGATTGTGTAGCGGCCATGATTGAGGCAGACTCGGAAATTCGGCGCTTGACGGAGTTGATGCCCGCCTCGGGGCGAATGCTGACCAAGATTGTCAGCCGACCGAAGCAAAGCCGGGTGATTACTAGCCAGTTTCCCCAACCTTGGCGCCGGGGCGACCGTCTAGTGGAGATTAATTTCGACCTCTGGTCGGCGCTGTCCCAGGGACAACGGGATCTTTTGCTCCTGAGCGAGGTGGGGCGCCTGGTCAATATTCGTTGGTTTAAGCCGGATCTCTATCAGGGCTTAACCCTAGCGGGAAGCGCCGGAGTTCTCCTGCAACTCTGGCAAAAAGATCTCGTCGGCGCCGCGGTGGCCGGCGGTTTAACGGCGCTGGCGGCCCGGCAAATTTGGCAATCCTACCAGAGTCAGGAGCGGGAGATCGACGCCGATAACGGGGCCCTGAAGGTGGCGGGGCGCCGGGGTTACGAGCAAGGGGAAGCGGCGCGGTATTTATTATCCGCCATCGAAGCGACGGCCCGATTGGAAAATCGCTCGAGCTTGAGCTTTAATGATTTGATGCGGTGTCAAAATTTGCGGCTCATTCTCCAAACTTCAGTCGATAAAGATTTTATCGGCGCTTGAGGGCGCCGGTGGGTCGTTAAAACCGTAAAATCCAGCCCATTTCTTCAATGACCGCCCGTAGGGAATCCCCGTTGCTCGGTCGAGTCAGGGCTTGCCAACTTTCTTTAAACTCGCCTTTTTTAACGGCGCTGTAGGCGTCCTGAAGAGAAACGGCGATATTTTGCATCAAACTGGAATCCCGGTAACAGTTGATCATACATTTAGTGCACCCGTCCCGAATGAGCTTAGAACTATCAAACTCATAGATCGAGCACATGGGTTCGGGCCAATTGTGACAACGCCAGAGTTGCAGATCCCAATCCAAAAAGAAATAGCGATAGCCCGCCAAGCAGGGATATTTTTGCTCCTCGCCCCGGGTAAAGCGTTGCATTTCTTCTAGGGACAGGGAAGGGTTAACCACCGTAAAGCGTTTTTTCAATTGCTTGACCTTTTCGTAAGCTTGCCAGAGTTCTTCGGCGCTGTGGGTGACTAGACCGTCGTCGGAGAAAGCCTTAAAGGTGGAGTCCAGTTTTGTCAAAGGATAGGAAAAGACCAGAGACTTAAAGCCCAGTTCCGTCAGGAAATCCGGTAGAGCCTCGTAATCCACTAAATGACTCATGGTGACGGAGGCGGTGGCGTAGAGTCCCAGCTCCGCCAAAATTTGATTGGCCTCCTTAATCCGCTCGCAGACCCCCGGCAGACCCCGATTTTTTTCATGGGTTTGGCGGTCCGCCGCGTCTACGGAAATAATAAAACTGGAGAGACCCGCCTGGGCTAATTCTTCAATTTTCTCCCGGTTCAAAAGTCCCCCATTGGTCACTGTCATACACTTCATCCCCAGCGCCGAAGCGTGGGTCACAAACGCTCCCAGATGGGGATTGAGTGTCGGCTCGCCGCCGGTGAAGACCAGATAGCGAACGCCCTCCCGAAAGAGAATGTTGATGGAGTCAATCCCGGCTTGATAGTCCACAAAGCGCCAGTCTTCCCGGGGAAACCGGTCCCGGGCGAAATTACAAAAACCGCAGTTGGCGTTGCAGGCGCTGTTGATGGCGAATTGGCAAAAGCCGGGCCCCCCCGCCGTAAAGACAAGTTCTAAAATATCAAGAGCGCCGCCGGGTTTAAACCGAGGCGCGACAGGAGGGGCGACTTGCGACATGGACTTGACCTACACACCGGAAAGAGATTGACAATAGTTTAATCGATAAATTATTAACCCAAAGGAGCGCCGAGACGATAGCCCCTGCCATAGACGGTGTGGATCAGGGGGTCGGAAGCGCCGGATTCCAGCTTACGCCGCAGAAGTCTCACAAGCGCGGCGATGACATTGCTACTGGGCGCCTGGCTTTCCCCCCAGATCGCGCCGTAAATTTCTTCGTGGCAGAGGACTTGGCCGGGACGCTCCAGCAAACAGGCCAGCAGTTTGACCTCCTTTTCCGAAAGGGGGATGGTTTGGTCGCCCCGGTAGACCACCTGATTAACCGCGTCGAGAATTAGCTCCGCTCCGCCCACCTGAACCCGCGGCAAACCGATATTTTTTCCCTCCGGCAGGGAGCGCCGGAGCAGGGCCCGCACCCGAGCCAGCAGTTCCCGCAACTCGAAGGGTTTGACCAAATAATCGTCGGCGCCGGCGTCGAGACCCAGAACCCGGTCGTCGAGGGTGTCCTTGGCGGTGAGAAATAACACGGGAGTCTGGATCTTTTCCGCCCGGAGTCGTTGACAGAGGGCGACGCCGGATTGACGGGGAAGCATCCAGTCCAAAATCAGCAAATCGTAGGGGTTCGCCAAGGCCAGGGCCAGCCCTTCGGCGCCGTCCCCCGCCACATCCACTTGGTAGCCGTTTTGGGCCAGAAGCCGACTCAGGGGCGCCGTCAGCGCCGGCTCGTCGTCCACCAACAGGAGTTTACTCATGGGGAATCCCCTTGCGTAGAATTTAAACGATTAATGTCTACCTCTATTTTTCTATGGAACTTGGAAGCCCGGCCCACAAAGAACGGTTTTGCCGTCAATTTTTAGAGAGCCACCTAGACTACGAGCCGGAAAAGTTGCCCTGGCCCGATCTGCAAGGAGAAGACCTGGCCCGTTTGCGGGGCATTCCCTTCTGGCGGGAAGCCTTATTAACGGAGCAGGAAGCGGGGGTGATGGTGACGGCCTTCGCCGAAACCCTGGACGATCCCCTGATTCGCCAAGCCGTCGCCCTCCAGGGACAGGAAGAAAGCCGCCACGCCCGGCTGGTGGACTTTCTCATCCGGCGCTATGGGGTGGAAATTAGCGAATACCCCTATCCCGAAGTTCCCGCCAATATCCGGGACGCCTTTATTGATTTTGGTTTCGCCGAATGTTTAGACTCCTTCTTCGCCTTTGGCATGTTTGGCATCGCCCGTCAGGCTCAGTATTTGCCCGAATCCATGTTCCAAATTTTTGACCCCATTTTGGATGAAGAGGCCCGCCACATTGTCTTTTTTATTAACTGGATTACCTACTGCCAATGCCAGAGCGGTTACGCTACCCCCTGGCGGGGAACCTTGGCGCTCTGGCGCTACGGCCGGGCGCTCCGCAAACTCCTAGACGCCTTTGGGAACCCTGAAAACGAAGCAGGTCAACCCTTTACCGCCTCCCAAGCGGGTCACTTTATGGACGACCTGACGCCGGAGTTGTTCTTTGACCTGACCCTACAGGAAAACGAGAAACGCATGGCCCGTTTTGACCCGGAACTTTTGCAACCCCTGCTGTTGCCTCGCCTTTCCCGTCTGGCGCTGGGCGCCCTGCGGCTCCGGCCCCGCTCCCTTTCCCCGGCGGCGGGCTAAATCTGGCACTCCAGCAAGCGGGTGAAGAAAAAGGTCACCATCTTCAAGCCGTAGGGGGACTTCCACCAAATAGCCGGAAACATCCCCCGCGGCGCCGCTAGGGAAAAGTCCCATTGGTCGTAGCGGTCAAACTGCACTTCCCCGTCAACGAACCAACCCACCTGTTCCGCGAAGGCCCGCATGGTCGCCCGGTCTTGACTACGGAGGGTGTCGATATCGCCGCCGCTGGCTTGATAAATTTGTAGTTGTTGGCTAAAGCCAAAGCGGTCTTGACTGGCCACCCGCCAAAGACGGTCAATCACCGTTAAGACCGTACAGGGAAATTTCAACATCGCCTCCGGGCTGAGGTCGTCCCGTTTCATCGCCACCGTATCAAGAATAATTTGGGTCGTTTCCGCGTCGGCCTCTTTAAACTTTCCCGCTAAGAGCAGGGTTTGTAAGCGCCCGTACCGATCCACATCCGGCAGGAGCAGAAGTTTATTTTCCAGTTGAACCACCCGTTCCCGGAGTTGGGTCATCTCCTGGGTCAAGGTTTCAACGGCCTCCTGGAGATCGGGGGCGGGGAGCTGGGGATCGGTCATGGCGGGTTGGGGGAAAAATCCCCTCCACTATACCGGAATCTGAAATCTGTCCTCTGAAATCCGTGCCTGGAACTTGGCGTCTGGGGGGCGGGTCTGTTAAGATATCCGCACTTTCTTCCTGTATAGTCCTCTGGGGGGGTTAACCAATCAGCCCCAGCTTTTTTTGGAAGAAGGACGACGTTTCAGCTAGATCTACTATTTTTATCGCGCCCCCCGCGGCCTCCCTGATTCGGGGCAAAAACTGGGGGCTGAGGAGTCTCCCCTAATCTATGGTTCAACCCAACCGCCAAGCCATCGCCCTGATTTCCGACCACGCCGACCCCACTGGAGAAATAGGCATGGAGGAGGCGGGAGGACAGAATGTTTATGTCCGGCGCATGGGTGAAAGTTTAGCGGAACTGGGTTGGCAGGTGGATATTTTTACCCGGCGCTCGGCGCCGGACGATCTCGATATTGTGGAGCACGCTCCCCACTGTCGCACCATTCGCCTCAAGGCGGGCCCCGAGGAATTTGTCCCTAGAAACGAACTTTTCGCCTATATGCCGGAGTTTTTGGCGGCGTTCCAGAAGTTTCAGACCAAACAAGCCATTCGCTACCCCCTGATCCATTCCAATTACTGGCTTTCCGGCTGGGTGGGTCTCCAGCTCAAACAAGAGCAAAATTCCCAATTAATCCACACCTACCATTCCCTCGGCGCCGTTAAATACGAAGCGCTTCAGAGCCGTCCCCCCATTGCCGCGACCCGTCTAGAACTGGAGTCTGAACTATTAGAACGCTCTGATTGCATCGTCGCCACCAGTCCCCAAGAGAGAGAAGTGATTAGTCAATACTATGCCGACCAGGGACGGGTGGAGGTGATTCCCTGCGGCACAACGCCCAACTTTCACAACATTCCTAAAGCGCAAGCCCGTCAGAGCCTCGGTTGGGGGCGAGAAAAAAAGATTGTTCTTTACGTTGGGCGCTTTGACCCCCGCAAGGGAATTGAAACCTTGGTGCGGGCCTGCGCTCAGTTAAAAAATCAAGGCTATCAGAATCTCCAGTTAGTCCTAGCGGGAGGCAGTTCCCTCGAATCCCTAGACGGCGCCGAGCGTCATCGGATCGAGGCCTTAGTTCGAGAGCTAGACCTCGCTTCAGAAACCCTCTTCGCCGGACGGATTCCCCACGACTCCCTGCCTTGGCACTACAGCGCCGCCGACGTCTGCGTCATTCCCAGCTATTACGAACCCTTTGGGCTGGTGTCCATTGAAGCCATCGCCTGCGGCACGCCGGTCATCGCCTCCCGGGTGGGGGGCTTGAAATTTAGCGTCATCCCTGAAGAAACCGGGCTACTGGTGCAACCCCGCAATGTGGAGGAACTCGCCCAGGCCATTGAGCGGGTGCTAGAGGACGAGCTTTGGGCCAA
>JAYKIZ010000322.1:0-5893 GCA_035285965.1 Cyanobacteriota bacterium
ACCCAATCCGTCTGGATTACCCCCGAGGTTAAGGAGACCATCGCCCGCCTGATTCCCTTGGCGCCGAACCATAACCCCGCCCACCTGGAAGGCATAACAGCCATTGAACACGCTCTCGGCGCCGCGCCCCAATTCGCCGTCTTCGACACCGCCTTTCACCAAACGATTCCCCCCGCCGCCGCCTACTATCCTCTCCCTTGGGAACTGACCCAGGAGGGCATTCGGCGCTACGGTTTTCACGGCACCAGCCACCGTTACTGCGCCCTCCAAACGGCCCGAATTTTAGACCAACCTCTAGAAAGCCTAAAACTGGTCACCTGCCACATTGGCAACGGCGCTTCCTTAGCGGCCATCCGGGACGGAAAATGCCTCGACACCACCATGGGCTTTACGCCCCTAGAGGGGTTAATGATGGGCACCCGCAGTGGCTCCCTCGACCCGGCGATTCTGATTTACCTCATGCGAGAAAAGGGTTACAGCGCCGACCAACTTAACGATTTGCTGAATAAAAAGTCGGGGCTATTGGGGGTTTCCGGTTTATCGGCGGATATGCGAACGGTGCTGGCGGCCCAAGCCGAGGGCAATGCCCGGGCCAGGCTTGCCGTAGAGATGTACCTTCATCATTTCCGTACTTGTTTGGGGCAAATGATAGCCTCCCTCGGGGGTTTGGACACCCTGGTCTTCACCGCCGGGGTGGGGGAAAACGCCGCCTGGATTCGGGAGCAAGTCTGCCGACAGTTCGCTTTTCTGGGGTTAACGTTAGACGAAGAGAAAAACCGGAGCTCGCCTCGAAACCAAGTTGTTTCGGCGCCGGAGTCTTCCGTAAAAGTCCTGATTATCCACACAGAGGAGGATTGGGCCATCGCCGCCGAAGGCTGGGAACTGTTGAAAACTCAGCCGGCGCAGGAGGATGAAGCGCCGTTATCCCCGCCGCGGAACTCAAATTAAGATCAAATGACGCCGGGGTTTGTCCAATTGGATTGACGTCGGCGCTCCGAGTGTTTAGTGTGTCATTACACTCAACGGAATAGATCATGTCCAAGTTTGGCGAAACAATACGTCAACTTCGAGTCGCCCAAGAGCTAGGGCTACGGGAACTGGCTAGTATGGTCGATATTTCTCCTACTTACCTAAGCCGTATCGAACGGGGCAAGGAGTCTCCGCCAGCGCCCAGGGTGATTGAGGAACTGGCCAGGGTTCTAGCCGCAGACCCAGATGTTTTATTCAGGTTGTGCCCCTCCACCGACCCGGAGATCGCCTCATTCCTGAAAAAACGCCCCAAGGTTATGGGTTTAGTTCGATTAATCGTAGACGAGGCGCTATCTGACGATCAAATTGATCGCATCCAGATTTATATCGAAAACGATATTTTAGTGGATGATTCGGTTCGGTTTTTAGCGTCAGACTTATCCTCCGCTCATTTCTAAGACTATGACAACCCGACAACTAAAACTCAAGGATGTGGAGAATAATCAGCAAATTGCGACCATCGCTGATGGCTATCTTTTAGATTTTATTAGTGGCGTCAAGTCTCTAAAAGATACCGCTAAGGAGCAGGTTCGCCAGCGCGTTGCTCGCGCTCTTTTCAATGAGTACGGAATCTCAGTGGAAGATATGGAGGCGGATTTCCCCGTCACCGTTGACGGAAAGCGCCGGAAACTGGATCTAGCTATTTTTCATCAAGACGCGGATCATACCGTCGAAAATCTGAGTCGAGTTGTGGTGTGTCGTCCAGAGCCAAAGGTCGGGCGCAATGTGACCCGCATCCGGGACTATAAGCAGGCGGGAAAAGATCTGGACGAATTAGAAACCCTCATGGAGCACTTAGAAGGGTGCAAGTACGGGTTGTGGACAAATGGTTTGGAGTTTTTCTATCTTGAAAAACAGGTTAGGCGGTTTGATATTCGCTTTGAGCCTTTGGGGGATTGGCCGCCAGTAAACGAGTCTCTAGAAACTCAGGAAATGGTCTCGTTGGGCAGATCTCGTAAGGCGGATCCAGAGATGTTGCGAATTACTTTCCGGCGCTGTCATAACTTCATTCACGGCAATGAGGGCATGCCCAAGGACGCGGCGTTTTGGCAGTTCCTCTATTTAATTTTCTGTAAAATGCACGATGAGGAAGCGAAACGGCGGGATCAGCGGCGCTTTTGGGCTGGACCAAAGGAACAGTTTTCAGAAGAGGGACAGAAGGAAATCCGGCGGCGGGTTTTGCCTTTGTTTGAGGAAGTGAAACAACAGTATAAAAACATTTTCCGGGGTAACGAAGAAATTATCCTCTCCGATCGCGCTTTGGCTTTTATGGTGTCGGAACTCTCCAAGTATGAATTTCGCCGAACGGATGTTGACGCTAAAGGAGCGGCTTACCAAGAAATCGTGGGTGATAACCTGCGGGGAGACCGAGGGCAGTACTTTACTCCCCGCGGAGTCATTCGCCTAGCGGTGGACATTTTAGATCCTAAGGAACATGAGCGAATACTAGATCCAGCCTGCGGCACTGGCGGCTTTTTGGTTCAAGTTTTGTCCCACTTACTGGAGCGGTTTAAGGATGAGGCCGATCTGGGCCAGGGAGATGAATCGACGGCAACCTTTCTAGCGGTCAATGATCGCCTCCGTAAATTTGCCAGCGAGCAGGTCTTTGGGGCGGACTTCGATCCATTTTTGATTCGAGCTACCCAGATGAACATGGTGATGGCGGGGGATGGACGGGGGCACCTTTACCATATTAACTCCCTAGAGTTTCCCAAGGGGCATTTGGAAGGCGTGGAACCGGCTAAGCAAGAAATTCCCTTGGGGTCGATTGATGTTTTGTTAACTAATCCTCCTTTTGGATCGGATATTCCGATTACCGACAAGCAAATTCTCGATCAGTATGAACTAGCTCAAGATTGGGAGGATTTGAAGGATGGAAGCGGCGATTTTCGCCGTTCTGGAAAATCTAAATCTAAAGTCGCTCCAGAGGTTTTATTTGTGGAGCGGTGTATTAACTGGCTCAAACCGGGAGGACGCATGGGCATCGTTTTGCCGAACGGTATTTTGGGAAATCCGGGCGCGGAGTATATTCGCTGGTGGATTCTGCGGCATTGTTGGGTTTTAGCTAGCGTCGATATTCCGGTAGAAGCGTTTATTGTAGAAGCCAATGTGAATATTTTGACCAGTGTTTTATTTCTAAAACGCAAGACCAAAGCGGAAATTCACGGGGAAGATTTGGGCGGCAAAAAGGTTTATCCGGTGTTTATGGCGGTGGCGGAAAAGGTCGGAGTCGATCGCCGGGGGAACCCTCTCTATAAGCGATCTCCCGACGGAGAGGAGATTTTAGAAGACAAAGAAAAACCGGATAAAGTGCGTATTGGGAACCGTATTATTGAGCGAACTCTGCGCTACAAGGAAAAAGTTCGGGATGACGATCTGCCTGAGATCGTTAAAAAGTATCGAGAGTTTCGGCAAAAATATCCGGAGCCGGGAGTATGATTCAGCGCCTTGAAGCCTATCACTATCGTTGCTTTGATCATCTTGATATTCGCCTCTCCCATTACCAAGTTCTAGCGGGAGCAAATGGCAGTGGGAAAAGCACTTTATTAGATATTCCCCTGCTGTTTCAGGATTTTTTAACCCGCGGAGTGGCGGAGGCCTTTCAAGGGGCGCGCAGAGAAGGACAAAGTCCTCGTTGTCAAGATTTTAGGGAACTTATTTATTGTCAGCGGGGCAATTATTTTGGTTTTGCCCTAGAACTGGACTTGCCCAGCGATCTAAAGGAAGAACTATTAGGTCAAGCGCCGAAATCGGTTACAGAGAAACCAGATCATTTTCCAAATGCTTTACGATACGAAATCCGCTTTGAGTTGTTTAATCACGACCTACAAGCGCGGGATGAATTTCTCCATTTGGTTCCGGTGGTTTCCTCCGAACCCGAGGGAGGTTGGGGCATTGGGGGCAAACGACCGAAGTCTTGGCGGCTCTTAATTGATCGTACCGGCGGCGCTCCGACTAAAATTCACTCAGGTTATAAAAGGTCTTCTTTTGAGTTGAACCTCTCTCCGGTCGGACTCGCTTTGGCTAATGTGCCCCGAGATCGTCAAAAGTTTCCAGCCAGTGTTTGGTTGCGAGAAACCTTGGAGCGGGGAGTGATGCGTTATCAGCCCAATATTGAGGCTCTACATCGACCTTATCCACGGCTGGAAAAAGAGCTGAGGGCGGATGGGGCTAATTTACCGTGGTTAGCGCTAGAACTGCGGCGGGACGATCCAGATCTATTTGCGGCTTGGGAAGAGCATGTCAAGATGGCTTTACCCAGTTTGGAGGGCATTGAAGCGGTTCAGCGGGAGGGGGACGCTTACGCTTTTCTTAAGCTCCATTACCGGGGTGGGCATAGCGTGACATCTTCCGGGTTGTCCTATGGAACGCTCCAAATTCTAGCGGTCACAATTTTGCCCTATCTGCGCCGTTTGCCTTCGTTAATTTTCCTGGAGGAACCAGAGAATGGTATCCATCCCCGCGCTATTGAGGTATTATTACAATCGTTGAGTTCCGTTTATGATTCGCAGATCTGGGTTTCTACCCACTCACCGGTGGTATTGGCTCATACGGATTTGGAGGCGGTTGTTGTGTTACAAAGTTCCGGTAGCGAAGGCTCTAGGGCTATTCTAGGCGCCGATCATCCCCGCCTTCAGGATTGGCAAGGGGCGATTGACCTAGGCTCTTTGTTTGCGGCGGGGGTGCTTTCGTGAGGGAGAGGGACTGCGTTTTTCTATTGGCCGACAAAAATATGGAAGCGGCCTTTACGGGGTTCCTTGGGCGAGAGAAGTTTTACCTCAGTCTGAAGACTGCGCCCTTCGCCTTCGATCGGGATCAGGATCTTTTAGTCGATGAAGCCGGAAATGATCCGGGAGTTTACAATCGAGCCCATGAATTACTGCGGAGTTATCAATCTTCCCATCGCTTTGCGGTGATTGCTTTGGATAATGCTTGGTCTGGATCGCCGGGAGTCGAGAAGATTCAATCCGACATTACCGAGAATATGATCAGTTCTGGCTGGGCAAGGGAGCGTTTTGTCGTCATTGTTTTAAATCCAGAATTAGAGGCTTGGGTTTTACAAGATCATCCCCTTGTGGCGCAAGCTTTTCGTTTTTCGGGAGATTTACGGGCATGGCTAAACCAGAAAGGGTTATGGGAAGACGGCCAAGCTAAAGCTAAAGATCCAAAGGAGGCGATCGAGCAAGTTTTAAAATTTACCCACACGCCCCGCTCGTCTGCTATTTATAAACAAATCACGGGTCAAGTTTCAGTTAAATCCTGCGTTGATCCCGCTTTTGGAGAGTTGCGAGGGCAACTACAAACTTGGTTTGGGGAGGTTTAGGAATGAAGGTTGTAAAGTTAGATTTACCGGTGTTATCATCGCAAATTGATGAAAATAACTTACGTTTAGATCCCGCGCCTTACCTCTCGGGAGCGTCGGAAGCTAAAGCCATTTTGGCTAAGCTTACCGCTAAAAAAGAACCTCTAAAAGAAATCACAAAAGCGATCTTTAGTGGACCAAGATTTTCCAGAAACTACGTTCAAGATCCTGAATACGGAGTACCCTTTCTTGGTAGTGTTGATATTCTTGAAGCTGACTTGTCTCATCTTCCTTTAATTTCTAAAAAAATTGTTGAAAACAACCCAAATTTATTAATTGAAGAGAACTGGACACTTATTACTTGCTCTGGAACCATTGGGAGAATGGTCTACTCTCGTGCCGAAATGAAAGGTATGGCTGGCTCCCAGCATTTCATGCGAGTAGTTCCAGATCCAGAGAAGATTTTGCCCGGATATCTATACGCCTATCTCAGTAGTAAATTTGGGATTCCACAGATTGTGTCAGGCACCTATGGGGCAATTATTCAACATATTGAACCCT
>JAYKIZ010000323.1:0-2571 GCA_035285965.1 Cyanobacteriota bacterium
GAGAGGCAAAAGTTACTCTCGGACAAATTCAAGAGGAGCAACGCCAACAACAACAACCCAATATCTTAATGGCGGGACAGCGTTATTTTTATCGGCAAAATCAAACTCCCCTAGAATCTGTATTAACCTATGTGATTAATAGCGACGCGACACTGCCTCACTTCAATCATTCCGACTTTTTAGAAACGACGTATCAAGAGAAACTGGTAAAGGCAAAACCCAATACGCCCTATTTAATGGTTACCGGCGCCGAAAAGACCCACTTAACCAGTTGCCTAACCGCCGGGGGGGAATCTATTGTGACAAACTATGATTTTCTTAGGGTAAGTCGTATTCGCAATACGTTATTAAATCCTCAGTATTTTATCGATTGGTTGCGGGGAAGACGGCTGATGTGGGATCGTCGTTGTCTCTGGGTTCATCTAGCGGCGCCGTCTTCTAGTCCCGACGTCGAAAAGCAACTCGTATCTGCCTGGAAGGGTTTACGAGATTACTGGCAACGCGCCTTTCCTCCTTTCTATCAATCCATAAAATAAATCCTCTTCCCCCTTAGTTACTGGTTATTCAATCTTATGAAGCGCCTTAAATACGCTATCCAAGACTTTTTTACCTACACGGACTTTCTCGCCCCCTTCCGTCCGTATAGTATTGAGCTAGCCATTACCGACCGGAGTCCCAGCCGCTTGATCGCCATTTTGGGCTTCTTCGGCTATCTAATTACGGCGATGAATTTGGTTGATTTCATCTACGCCGTGATCCCGCCCCAAGCTCAAAATCCAGTTTGGGAACTGGCGACCATGAACCTCCTGTTAGCCCAGGTCTGGTTCTTCTTTGTGGGGTTTGGCTTAATTCTCATCAGCCATATCCTCCGCTATCACTTCTATCCCCAGTCCGGGTTAAGGGGTTGGGAGCTAGGCCTATTTAAAGGATTTCGCTGGTTAGCCTTGTTTTTAGCGGTGGTCTGTCTGCTGATGGCGCCGTTAATTTTTGTCGATACCCTGCGGGTTCATCGCCTCAATAGCCAACAAATTCAGGACGCCAGCCAGCGCCAACTGGCCCAATTGACCGAAGCGGAACAGCGCCTGGGCAATGTGACCGATCTGAGTCAACTTCAGGGCCTGCTGGGCCCCAACGCGCCGTCCCTAGCCGGGCGCTCTTTAGGAGAAGTGAAAGCCCAACTGCAAGCCAGCATTAAAAGCCAAAAAGACCAAATCGCCGAACAGGCTCAGACCGCCCACCAGGAAAAAAGAACTAACCTGCTGAAAAGTAGCTCCCGTAATATTATGGCGGCGCTGATTGCGTCCCTGGGTTTCTTGTTCATGTTCTGGAAAACAACGACGATGTTTCCCTAGGGAAGCGCAAGCAAAGTCCATGCTGAACCGGCTATCCCCCCAATCTCGTCTTCCAATCTTTTACCGGCGCCAGTCTCTTCGCCGTGGTAGAATAAACGTCGCCCCCCGCCCCATCGCGCCTATGACTTCCGGTAAAATAGTCGCCATCATCACCGGCGCCATTTCCATCTTGATCGCCGTCGCCTACTTAGTATTAGTGCAAATCCTCGACAGTCGGGGAGAAATGATCCCGGCGCCGATGGAAGAGTTGGGGCTGGTTTTCAAACTGCTTTGGGGTTAATCCGGTGCTCCGCTTAGCTCTGGCGCAATTGAATCCCACCGTCGGCGCCCTAGGGGAGAATCGCCAAAAAATTCTAGCCTCCGCCCAGGCGGCCGCGGCCGGGGGAGCGGATTTGTTCATTACCTCCGAACTGGCCCTTTGCGGTTATCCCCCTAAAGATTTACTGCTCGATCCGTCCTTCGGCGCCGCTATTCAAGAACAGTTACACAAGTTAGCCCAAGACTCTCCCCCGGACTTAACCCTGCTAGTCGGCGCCGTCTCTCCCTACCCCGAAGCGGAACAACAAGGAGAGAAACCCCTGTGGAACAGCGCCGTTTGTCTGCGGGGCGGAAAAATTATTGGGGAGTTTCATAAATGTCTTCTGCCCAATTACGACGTCTTTGACGAGCGGCGCTATTTCGCCTCCAGCCGGGAGAGCGGCAATTTTACGCTTAACAATATCCGGGTTGGCGTTACCCTCTGCGAAGACCTCTGGAACGACGAGGGCTTTTGGGGCCGGCGCTACTATGACCGCAATCCCTTGGAGCAGTTGCGTCAGCAGGGCGTCGATCTGATTGTGAATCTCTCCGCCTCTCCCTATTCTTTGGGAAAACCGAAGTTTCGACGGGAGTTGGTCAGCTTTAGCGCCCGGCGTTTGGACACCCCCATCGTCTATGTCAATCAGGTCGGAGGCAATGACGATTTGATTTTTGACGGCGCTAGTTTCGGGGTTAACCGGCGGGGAGAAATTCTGGCGCAAGCGCCGAGTTTTCAAGAAGCGCTCGCTTTCTTGAACTGGGACGGGGATTTAGAACCGGGGGCGTTAGCGCCGACGCCGGAGAGCGCCGAGGCGGAACTTTGGGACGCTCTAGTTCTAGGAACTCGGGACTATTGCCGCAAGTGCGGCTTTTCCCAAGCGGTATTGGGCTTAAGCGGGGGCGTTGATTCGGCGCTGGTGGC
>JAYKIZ010000324.1:0-5498 GCA_035285965.1 Cyanobacteriota bacterium
CTGGGAACCAGCAGACGATAGCGCCAACTCAACAGTTGGAGCCAGAGGCGGGGCCAGCGGGCTTCCAGCCAAGGACGAGCGTCCTGAAGCCATTGGGGGAACCAGCCCTGAACTAGGGCTTGGATCAGCGCCTCCCGACTAAATTCAAAATAAATCCCCAACCAGGCGATTAAATCCTTAGTTCCCGCCATCTGCCAAATCCAGAGGAGCAGGCGGGGATTGAGGCGGGCGGCCTTGAGCGCCAAACGGGAGAAGAGGGCCCAGGTGGTGCGGTCTTTGATGAAGGTGTCCGCCACGGCGGGAGGAGCATCCGCTAGCAAGCCAAAAAAGGTGTTGAGCATGGCGTTGATTCGTTGGGGGGGCAGGGTTTGTCCCGTGGGCACCATCATGCCCTTGGAAAAGAGCCAAGTAACGGCGATGTTGCTTTGATAGGCGCGAATGGCGTTTAAATCCTCTCCTTGCAGAAGATCCCGGCGCAGCGCCGTATCCAGCAATTCCGTCAGGCGCCCTAAATTGCGCACCAGGGAGCCGAAGCCGGTAAAGACGAGGGGGGATTGCAAAGAGGCGGCGTCCCCGATGGCTAGCACCCGGTCGTAGGCCACCTGCCGGTCCTGGGCCGAGACGCTAAAGTGCCCCGGAATGTAACCAAAGGTGGGCTTTTTCCAGGTGAGGCGCTCCAGGTCACAGCGCCGGTACTCGGGCAGAATGGTGAAAAAATCCTCGTACATTTCCAGCAAAGAGCCAGGGTTCCGGGGGTGAACCTGATGATAGTGGAAGAGGTAAATCGTTAACTCCCGCCCTTTCCCCGGAAAGAGTTCCCAAATCAACTGCCGTCCTCTGGAGATATCCCCATGGGAGTTGAGGACGTCCCCATACTCGGGGTTCCAAACCTCGGGATCTAACCCTTCAATGACGGCGCCGACGGTGGGGCAAACGCTACTAAAGGCCCGGGCGCCGTTTAATTGCCAGGCGATGGGAGAAGCGGTGCCCATGGCGTCCACCAGCAGGCGACCCCCGGCGGTTAGCGTTTCCCCGGATTTTAAATCCCGGACTTCCACCCGAATTTGGTTTGGATGGACAACGGCTTGCTTAAACTCTCGCTCTTCCCAAATCTCGCCCCCAGCGGCCCGTAATTTTTCCCCGCACCGTTGCAGGAGTTGGGCGGAATCCAAGGCGATATTTAAGACCCGGGGAGTATGGAGGACTTTTGCTTTAAGGTGGGGGGGATTATTGGCGTCAAAAAACTTATTGAAGCCGTCCCGGTACTCGCAGGCGATCAAGTCCTCAAACTCCGCCGGGGTAAAGAGGCCTAAATCAATGAGACGCTGGAACTCGTCTCGGGAAATGTTCCATTCCCGATTCATCCGCCCAAAGGGGAGGCGCTCGACGAGTAAAACCCGATAACCTAAACGGGCCATCACCGCGGCGTGGATCACCCCCAAAGCGCCGCCAATGTAAATCAAATCGTAATCCGTCGACTCGGCGCTGGGGTAAGACTCGGTTTTCACTACCTGGGCGGGAGTTTGGGGATTTTCAACCCCCTCTCGCCAGCGACGCTCCCACCAATAGACCCGTTGCAGATCCCGCTCGCCTTCAGGGAAACGCTGGAAAAAACGCGCCGTCTGGGGATAATGGGGCGCGAGCGCTTGAAAAATATTTTGCTCCGAGAGATCAATCTGGGGCGGCGCGGGGTAATGGGGCGGAAAGGCTTGATTAACGGCGTTTTTGAGGAACTGAACCAACTGATTTTCTTGAGGAAATGGGCGCTCTCCCCATCGAAAGACCTTCAAATAGGTGGTGCGTTGCAGAGACCAGACAAAAATGGAAAGTTCTGAGGTTCTCCCATAACAACTCAGACGAATCCCCTGGGGCGCGGCGCGTTTCTCTAACCCGTGACCAGACGGCGCCGACCAATCCGTCTGCAACCAACGGCAAACCCCAGCGGTATCGGGGGTGGGAACTTCTAGGTAAAGAATTTCGCGCATTTGAGGGCTTAGTTATATACCAGACCAGCAAAAATAGAGAGAATCTACGGACGCCACTGGATTACGTATCCGTTACCATATAACTCTAATTCATTTTGAGAGCTTAGCTAAAGCCCGAAATTCATGCAACACGCCATCCCCAGAAGTCCCGAAGAAGTCTCCGCCCTGCGCCGTTTTCCAGTGAGCGAAGAACTTTTGGCCGTGGCTATCGCCGGCGTGGTGGGTTTGGCGAAGCGTCAGGGGCAAAGTCTGGAAGACCTCAGCGCCGAAGTCATGGCGGAGGACGCGCTTTTGGACGGCGTTCAACGGCGCTGGCTCCAAGAAATTATCCTCAAGGCTTGGGCTGTCCTTCCCTAGACCCGTTGGGTTAAGCTTGAATAGCCGCGGGAACAAACGCCAGTTTACCGGCGGTTGGCCAACTGAGTCGGCAGACCAGACTTTGCTGAAGCCGACAAAGACGAAAACTTCAAGGTTTTAAGGACATGACGGAGGCTTTGCGGTTACCGCCTTCTCCCACGGGGCAATACCTTGTCCTGGAGAATCTGGATTTATGGGCTAGCTCTTCCGGGCCGAGTTTAGCCAGTCAAGCCGCCCAGGGACGCTATCTAATCCCCACAACAACCGTCGCGGAAACGGCGCTTTTAGTCTGGCAACTGGAGGACGATTACCGGGCGTGGTTACCCTTAGACCGCTTATCAGCGCTGACGCCGGCGCCGACGCCCTACCAAAATGCGGGCTTAAGTCGGGGGGAGATTGAGGCCCGTTTACCCCAGGTTTTAGACTACCTTCAGCAAGCCGCCGGGAGAGCTAACGTCTATCTCTGGGGCGGGAATATCGGCCCCAACTACGACTGCTCCGGTTTAACCCAGGCGGCCTTCGCCTCCGCGGGGATTTGCCTTCCCAGGGACTCCTATCAACAGGAAATGTTTACCCGTCGGGTTCCTCGTAGGGACTTGCAACCGGGGGACTTGATTTTTTTTGGGACGGAAAAGGTGGATCATGTGGGCGTTTACCTCGGGGAGGGGCGCTACCTCCACAGTTCTGGGACAAGCATGGGACGCAATGGCATTGGCGTGGATACCCTGAATCCCTCCGACGATCCGGTTAGTCAAGCCTACGGCGCTCGCTATTGGAGTTGCGGCCGGGTGGAGTCTAGTTATCGAAGTCGGGCGGCGCTTGGTGATACCCTCAGTTAGGGCTTAATTTGGTGTTATTTTCCGGCGCTATGACCTACTGTTTAGGACTGATTAACCGTTTTGGTATTGTGATGGGCGCCGATTCCCGCACCAACGCCGGAGTCGATTACATCTCCGCCTATCGCAAGCTCTTTGATTTTTCTCTGCCCGGGGAACGGGTCATTCTTCTCTGCACTTCCGGGAATCTGTCCATGAGCCAGGGGGTGATCCACCAAATTCGTCGAGACCTGCGGGCGGAAGAGGGGGATAGTCTCCATCGCCTCGGCTCTATGTACGATTTAGCTGAGTACATCGGAGTCAAAATTCGTCAGTGTCAGGAGCGAGACCGGCTCTGGTTGGAAAAAGACAGTATTGATTACCAGTGTAATTTTCTCCTCGGGGGACAAATTCTCGGAGAAGAGCCGCAACTTTACCTCATTTATCCCCAGGGCAACTACATTCAAGCGACCAAAGAAACTCCCTTTTTACAAATCGGCGAGACCAAGTACGGAAAACCTCTCCTAGACCGAACTATTACCTACGACACTCCTCTGGAAGCGATGGCGAAATGCGCTCTGCTTTCTATTGATTCCACCATGAAATCGAATATTTCCGTAGGGCCGCCCATTAATTTAGTCATGTACGAGGCTGACACCTTGACGGTGCGCCATAAACTCACCCTCCGCCTCGGGGATCCCTACCTAGCCAAAATGCGGGGGCAATGGGAATCCTATGTTCGCCACGCCTTTGAGTCCATGCCTAATGTAGAATGGGAGGCTGAGCAACTGGATTCCGGGGAACAAATTTTAATTGATTAGTCTGAGTTAATGTTTTAAACTTCTTACTTATGAACGATTATTTACCCGCTATTTACCTCTCTGGTTTGTTAATTCTCTTAGCTGGTCTTGGCGTTTTCGTCCTCCGCCAAATTATTAAAACCCGGCGCCTCGATAAAACCTATCGCCAACTCCAGAATAAAATTAAAGACGGTAAAGGCGCCGCCCAGGATTATTACCAACTGGGGAGTATTTACCTTGACAAAAAACTCTATGTTCAATCCATTAACCTTCTCCAAAAGGCGCTGAAGAGCAAAGAAGAGATTGAGCCGGAAAATCAGGCGCTCATTCATAACGCTCTCGGTTTCGCCTATAATACCCAAGAACAGTACGAGTTGGCGATCCGCAACTATAAAGACGCCATTAAACTCAACCCCGCCTATGTGGTGGCACTGAATAATCTGGGCAATGTCTATGAGAAAAAGCAACTGACCAATAAAGCGCTGGAAACTTACCAGGCGGCGCTGGCCATCGATCCGAACAATAAAGCAGCCAAGCGCCGGGCGGAATCTCTACAAAAGCGTCTCGGCGGTCCCAAATAAGTCTAAGGAGATACAATCTCTTTTACAAGGGGACAGGGCGACTAAATTGCTCGGCTCCGTCCCTTGACTGAGACCGTCGGCGCTGGTGAGCGTGTCAAACCGGGAGAGTCGATTAGGTTTAGTAAAGATTTGTTAAGCGTTGAGTCGGGGTGCGGAATCGGCTCTCGGTGGTGATTCGATAGTAGTGAAGAAGGCTCAATTGCTGGCCAGGGAAGAATTTATAGTCGTGTATGCTGACTAGCGCTCCGTTAGATAATTCCTATTCTTTAAGGTGCATCTTTGATTGTCAGGTAATCGCTATCGTGGACGACAACTTTGACACTGTTCAAGTCCGTTATAACTCTTCCTCCAACGCTCTAGCGTCCCTGTCCATGACCGCCCAACCGGTTCCCCTAGAGAGCGACGCTTTACCTATTATCAGCGCCGCGGTGTTCATGGCCGGAGGCATCTGGTGGAAACGGCGCCGGGCCAAGGACATTAATTAAATAGTTCTAAATAACTGTTTAGGGGGTTGGGGAGCAATCCAAAAAACTTGACGGCGCCGGCCAAAATGGTGGCAACGATAGCAACCAGGATGGAACGGTTGACAAATTCTTGATTTTCTAGCCGTTTCCCTAGCCCGGTTACTTTTTCGTCCAGCGCCCTGATATCGCCCCGAATCTCAGCTTGAGAGACCTTGAGGTCGGTTAAGTCATTTCTAATTTCTTTAAGTTCTCCCTGGATGGCCCCTAGGACTTCCTTGAGGTCGGTTTCGATGGCGGCAGTCATAAACAGGACTCCAGTATTATATTTTTTCAAGAAAGGGACACTCTAGTCTATTTTATCCCAGCCCAAAGGGTTAAAACGGGTTGTTGCGACAGTTCATCTTGGCTCAGTAGAGCAAGCCCCAATTCTGGGGGGAACCGGACTCAAAGTTTTCTAAAGATCTGTTAAGGTCAAGAAAACACTGCCCCTGTCGTC
>JAYKIZ010000325.1:0-12171 GCA_035285965.1 Cyanobacteriota bacterium
CCCTCGCTAAAGCTTTGCTGGTGGGACTCCTCAATTCCCTGCGGGCGACGGTGGTCGGTATTCTTCTCGCCACAGTTTTAGGTCTCCTCGTCGCGCTGGCCCGTTTAACGCCCCATTGGCTCCTGGCCCAGCTAGCCCGTCTCTATGTGGCGGCGCTGAGAAATACTCCGTTATTATTACAACTCTTTTTTTGGTACTTTAACGTTTTTCTGCAACTGCCTCCAGGGGATACTCCTCTACGTCTGGGGCGCTGGCTTGTCCTCAGCAATCAGGGTCTGCAACTGGGAGCCATTTTAATCTCCCCTGAATACGCGGCGCTGGTCGCGGGGCTGACCGTTTATACCTCCGCCTTTATCGCCGAAGTGATCCGGGGCGGATTGCAGGCGGTGGACCGGGGGCAGACGGAAGCGGCCAAAGCTCTGGGTTTGAAGGAATTCGCCCTTTTACGGCGGGTGGTTTTTCCCCAGGCTCTGCCCATTATTCTCCCCTCCTTAACCAGCGAATATTTAAACCTGGCGAAAAATTCCAGTCTAGCCATCGCCATCGGTTTTAGCGACCTCTACGCCGTGGCCAGCACCCTCGCCAATCAAACGGGGCGGGCGGTGGAGATGCTTTTGGTGGTGATGGGGGCTTATGTTTTGATTAACGGTCTGATCGCGGCGGTGATGAGTCAAGTCCTCGCTCGGGTTCAGTTCGAGCATTAAGGCCTGCTATCTTTGACGGTTTGTCTTTTGACGGGCTGGAGACGCTTTTCTAGGATGGAGGTCTGTTTTTAATCTCGCCGTAATTTCACGCCCTATGACTATTCCCGCTTCTCCAGACCAGGAGACTCTCAATCCCTTGCCGATTTCTCCGGCGCCGAAAAAATGGTACGAAGCTAAAAAAGTGGCGGTTGGCATCGCTCCGGCGGGTTATATTGCCATTGGCGTCGCGCCCATGGGGGTCATTTCCATTGGCGTGGTGTCTATGGGCTTTATTTCTATTGGTTTGGTGTCCATGGGGGCCCTCGCCGCAGGCGTTGTCTCGATGGGAATGTTAACCTTCGGCGAAGTGAGTATGTCCTGGTTTGGCGGTCATAAAGGCGCCAAACCCCACGCTCCCGCTCAAATGCGGGAAGGGGCGGCGCCGAGCCATAAAGTCCCGGAACACTCGACGCATTGAAGTTGTTTAACGCTTGCGATGGCTCCTCCTCAGAACTGGATTTACCTCGACCAATTCGTCGAAATACGCTCCCCCTGGACGCGCCTCCTCGGAGAGCGGTGGCAGGATCAAAAGGGTCGAATTTTAGATTATTGGCGGGTGGAGCGGGCCGACTCGGTGATTATTCTGCCGATTCAGAACGGGGAAATTCTCCTGCCCAAACCTCAATTTCGACCAGGCCTTAAAACTCAAACCTGGGATTTTCCAGGAGGACGCATCCGGGAAGAGTTAAGCGCCGGCGCCGAAGCAATTCTGGCTCAGGAATTGGGGATCGGGTCGTCGGATATCGCCCAGTTGCTCCCCCTCAACGCCGAAGGTTGGGCCATCAATAGCTCGTTCTCTAACCAGAAACTCTACGGTTATCTGGCTCGATTGGAACCCCAGGGTCGGATTGACCCCGATTTACTCGGCGAACGCTGGCCTCTAGCGCCCCTCGATTGGAGCCATTGTCTAGGGCGCTTAACCTGTTTACAGTGTCGGGCGGTATTTTGGGAGGCCCATCATCAAGGGCTATTGACGGCTTAAACCAGCCTAGCAGGGAAGGCATTGGAGATCATTGTTCAACCCCTGGAACTGGCGGCGAATACACCCTAGGTCTAGGGATGGGCGGCCGATACGCTTAGACAAACAAGGTATTTACATGAATTGTCCCTAAAGCCGGAAAAGCGCCGGTAAGACCGGTCAGGTTAATTACCAAATCACTGGCGCTTTGGAAACCCGGCGTTTCGTCATTAACGATCAAGTAAGTCGTGTTGGCGTTATTCACTTTGACGAGAACGGCGCTATTAATTTCTAAGGGCTGATTGCCCGCCATCGCGCCATCGGCGTCGGCGAAGATATTGTTGATAATACTGGACACCTTAGTTGTTTCGCTATCAGCGGCGCGGGTAAAAGTCGCAGGAGTCAACCGAGCGCCGCCCTGGGTAAGCAGGTCAATTTTATCCACGTCAATGGCAAAATCAGTAATTCGGTCAATTGTCCCCAGTTGCGATTCCCCAAAGCGAAGGACAAAAATATCTGCCCCGGCCTTGCCAGTCAACGTATCGGCGCCAGGACCGCCATTGAGGATGTTATTCCCCATATTGCCGACAATTTTGTTATTGAGGCTGTTGCCTGTGCCGTTAAGATTAGCCGCGCGGGTCAGAGTTAGATTTTCGACATTATCGAGGAGAGTGTAGCTAATGGAGGCCTTAACGGTATCCGTGCCCTCATTAGGATTTTCTACCACCACATCACCAACGTGATTAACGATGTAAGTGTCGTTTCCAGCTAAACCAATCAAGATATCAGAGCCAGTCGTTCCATTAAGGGTGTCCTTACCGGAGGTGCCGGTAAAGGTTATT
Source organism: Cyanobacteriota bacterium (assembly GCA_035285965.1). Classification (GTDB taxonomy): domain Bacteria; phylum Cyanobacteriota; class Cyanobacteriia; order Cyanobacteriales; family Microcystaceae; genus Synechocystis. The sequence continues at coordinate 2,544 of JAYKIZ010000325.1, forward strand.
GTTGAGCTAGTGGTGCCGGTAAAGGTTATTGTTGAGCTAGTATCGTCGTTCAAAATCGTTCCCGTCGCCGCAGCGGTAGTGATGACCCCGTTGTTACTGGCATCGCTTAAAGTAACGGTAAAGTTTTCATCGGCTTCGACTTCTAAATCTCCTTGAATGTTAACAGAAATAACTTGGGTTTCTTCTCCAGGGTTAAAGGTTAAAGTCCCGCTGGGTAAAACGGCGCCGATAAAGTCCAATTCGTTAACGTCTAAACCGCTAACCGACCAATCAACGGTATTCACCTCGCTCAAGTTAACGGAACGAGTCACGGTAAAGGTCAAAACGGCGCCGGTTTCGTTCCCTTCCGGTAAGACCGCTTCAGTGGCGGCGATGGTAAATTCTGGGAGTAAAACCGGCGGCAGTGGCGTATTCGTCTCAACGGCGCCGATATCCACCCGTAGGCCTGCCACGCGGTTGAAGTCTAGGCCCCGTTGGTCGAGGGGTAATTTTTCCGCTGTGTTGCCATCGCCGTCTAGATCCAAGATATCGTTGGGCAAAAAAGCGTCATTGCCGCCGTCAATGGCTGGACTGTCAGGCAGAGGAGCATGGGTTCGAGTGGGGCCGCCATTGTCTTGCAGGGGGCCCAATTGAGGGTTGGCCGCAATAATATCAGTCCCTGCGCCAATGGTGCCGGTGGCTCCGAGTAAATCGCCAATTAAGTTATTGCCATCCCCGATGAAAGCTCCCTCCAGATTCGAGCCCCAAGCATTGCCGCTGGCGTTAATGTTGTCGGAGACGATGGTATTCCGTAGGGTAACGGTTCCGCCTTTGGTATCCCGATGACGGATCCCTGCGGCGCGATTGTTGCCGCTCTGCTGGCTATTTTGAGTAATGGTCGTGTTAATAAACTCATGGGTTCCGGTTTCGATATATACAGAGGTACCAGTGTTGCCGCTAATGGTGGTGTTAACCACGAGAGAAGAAGCGTTGGAGTCGTTGCTGATAGCGGAGCCTCGCCCCCGATTGTTATTCAGAGTCGAGTTGAGAACGACCAAGTAACTTGTTTGCCCGGGCAGAACCCCGCCGAAATTATGGATAGCCCCCCCCGCACTCCCACCCCCAAAACCAACCTCATTTTCGCTTAAGGTGGAGTTGACAATGGTCATGATGCTCGTCGTGTTAGAAATCCCCCCACCGTCGGAAGATGAGCCGCCGGTGACATTGCCCTTGATCAAACTCCGGTAAATATAGACTTCGCTCTTGTTGGCGAACAAACCGCCGCCGTCATTGTCAGCATAGTTATCAATAATGCCGGAGTTGTACAGTTCAAGGCGCCCGCCTACGACTCGCAGTCCCCCGCCCCAGATGCCACTACTATAACCTCCGGTAATGACAACGCCATCTATGATCAGATGAGCGCCTTTGACATCTAAAACCCGGTCTCTCTCCGTTAAGGTCGCGCCGTTAATGGTGGCTTGACCAGCGCCAAAGGCCTCGATACAAACGGGCTGATTGCGAGGGAGTAGGTCTAAGTCTCCTTTTTGACTCTTATCCTCCCGGGTGCCGTTGAGGGTGAGATTATAAGTTAGCCCCCCTTGAAGCTGAATCGTGTAGGCAGTGTCGGGATTGGCGTTAGCGATCAAGATGGCTTCCCGGAGGGAAAGTCCGTCGCTGAGGTTGCCGTTATTTTGATCTAAAGTTGTGGTGACGACTAGGGTGGTGGAAGAAATAGTCATGAATTTTGATAAAGAAGACTCTGGGTAGGAGTTGAACGCCTCCATCCTAGCCTATAGTTTAGTACCAGACATTCTATTCTTGAACGTCATAAGAACATAGGATAAAAGCGCCGCTCAACCTTAGCACAGCTTAAGCGCCCTTAGAGACGGCGGCGATCTCTTCTTCGCTGGAGTCTTCTCGATGAGCTTCGCTACTAGCGCCCAGCGCCGGAGCAATCGGAACCTCCAACGGCTCTAAACTGCGGACGGCGTTGAGCGCCTCCTTGATCATGACCGCCGAAGGCACCGCCACAATCACCCCCAACAAGCCCCCCACCCGAGCGCCGGTGAGGAGGGAAATCAAGACCCAAAAGGGGTTGAGACCGGTCACGCTCCCCAACACCCGAGGGGCGATACCGTTTTCCACAATTTGTTGAATGACTAGCGCCATAGCCAGTAGTTGCAGGGCTAGACCAATATCCCGCAGGGCCACTAGAAAAGTAACCAGGGCGATACCGACGGAGCCGCCAAAGGGAATTAGCGCCATCACCCCCACCGTCAGCCCAAAGAGCAAACCAAAGGGCACCTTGAGGACTAAAAAGCCGAGGATTAATCCCAGCGCCATACAAGTAGCGGACACCAACTGACCCAGAAAATAATTTTGGAAACTGCGGCGCAGGGTTTGGGAAAAGGGCTGTTGAAATCGATCCGGCAACCAAGTGATAATGCTTTGCCAGATGTCGTCGGTGTGGAGCAAGAGATAAAAGGTCAAGATAACGGTTAATAGAACATCGAGTAAACGCACTACGGTAAAAACCGTTAAATTCAGCGCTAGATTGAGGGTGCTCCCCGCCAGATTTTGCAGTTCGCTGGCCAGCCGGCTATTGATTTGGGTGATGAGACCGTCGAAATTAATGGGCCAGCCCAGGGCGTCGGCCTGTTGATCCAGCAACATTAGCTGGCGCTGTCCCGAATCCAGCCAGTCCGGCAGGCGGGCCACCAACTGTTGCGCCTGGGTAAAGGCCAGGGGCACTAGGGTCACGCCTAAAGCGGTGACGATGATCAGCGTAATTAGAAAAACCAGACCTGCCGAGACGCTTCGCCTTAGCCCTTGTTTTGCCAGCGCCGCCATGGGGTAGTTGAGGAGGAACGCCAACACCGAAGCGATGAGAATGATGACAAAGAGAGATTGGAAATAGCCAAAAATGGCCGAGAGGGCCCGGGCGTTGAGCACCATTAACGGCGCCCCCAGGGCGAGAACCAAGAGACGGGTGACGGGGGAGAGGGAAGCCCACCATTTAAAGAGCCAGTTTTGACGGGGCGGCGTCGGCGGAGCGTGGTTCATAACCATTAATCTTGAAGGACAATTGATAGAGGAAAGGAACTAACGCCATTGGCGGAAGCGGCCGGTGAAGTTTTTCGGCGGACTGGCGGGTAAGGTAACAACGCTCTCTCCTGCGAGGCTTCCCCAATGAGGCTTATTTTAAGGGATCTCTTGAGTTCTGGGAAAATTAGGGCAAGAAAGTCCCCTAGGGGGGCATTAATGCGAACTTTTTTTTCGTTATAACTATATAACCGTTACTAAAACTGATTTTAAAAAGAAATTGACGCCCTGTCAAACTAGTTTAAATCCGCTTTATCGCCAATCATCAGGTTCCTTTTCGTCCCAAATTAGAGACCGAGATTATGGAAGAAACTAAACTTTCTCTGGAAGACCTCACTCTTCTTTATCACCAAGTTCCCTTTTTTGAAGATCTTACCCTCAGATGTTTAACCCAGGTGATTTCTCATATCGCCCTCCGTCAACATCCTCCCAATCAGGCGCTTTTATTGGAGCACGATTGGGGCGGCTCGGTTTATTTTATCCTTGACGGCTGGGTCAAAATTCGCACCCACAACGGCGACGGCAAGGAAATCACCCTCAACATCGTGGGCAAGGGAGAAGTAATCGGGGAAATGGCCGCCATTGAGGAAGCGCCGCGCTCCACCGACGCCATTACCCTGACGGAAACCCGGGTCTGTAGCATTCCGGCGGCGGATTTTGTGGCCCTGCTGGAATCGGAGCCGAGGGCGGGTATTCGTTTAGCCCAACTCATCGCCCGGCGCCTGCGGCAGGTGAATCGGCGCCTACGGCTACGGGACGCGGAAAGCTCCATTCGGGTGGCCGATACTCTGTTGTTTCTGGCGGAAGGGCAGGGGCGCTTGACCCGAGACGGCGTCTATGTGCCCAGCCTCTCCCACCGAGAACTGAGCAACATTAGCGGTTTGGCCAGAGAAACAGTGACTCGAGCGCTGAACCGTCTGGAAAAGCGGGGGTTAATCAACCGGGAGCCAGACCAAATCTTTATCCCGGATTTGGCGGCGCTGGAAGCGACAATCTCTTAGACTAGAGAACCGATTCGCCGCCTTTGCGTTTTTCCCGCCTATGACCTTCGCTCCGCCGGACAGCGCCCCCGAGCCAGACTCCAACTGGGTTGACGACCGCGAGGGCGGAGAAGCTCTCGCCCCCCAACCGCCGGCGCCGCGGATGGCCCGACCTGAGACCCTCGCCATGGTGGAGTCGGCTTTTTTCGCCAGCGCCGCCAGTTTGATTTGGTTGATCAATTACTATTTCCCCCTGGGGCCCCTCCTGCGAATCTTTTTTCCCCTACCCCTGGCCCTGATTTATCTCCGTTGGGGAGCTAGGACGACCTGGAAAGGGGTGATCGCCGCCGGCCTGTTGCTCTCGGTTTTAATGGGCCCCACCCGCAGTATTGTCTTTGTGATTCCCTTTGGCTTGATCAGTCTCCAGTTGGGCTTTTGCTGGCGGCGACGAGCCCCCTGGGAATTTTCCATCCTAACGGGCGCCCTCATCGGCACCTTTGGTTTCTTCTTCCGCTTTTGGCTCTTTTCCATCCTGCTGGGGGAAAATCTCTGGCGCTATGTGATCGCCCAGGTGACGGGGCTTCTGGATTGGCTCTTTTTGCGCCTTAACATTTTGGCTCAGCCCGATCCGGCCCTAGTGCAGGGCGGCGCCGTCGTCGTGGTTTTGTTCAATAGTCTCATTTATCTCTTTGCCGTTCACCTCGCGGCGCTGTTGGTTTTTGACCGAATCGGCAACCCGATTCCCCGCCCGCCCCGTTGGCTCAAAGTCATTCTCGATTATGAATAACTGAGGCGTAGCAAGCGATCCCCGCCGCGGTAGGATAAAGAAAAGACCGGGTATTTCCTGAAAAATTGACGATGATTGCGGTCAATGACGCGACGTTTAGCGATCTGGTTTTAAACGCCCCCTGTCCAGTTCTGGTCTATTTTTGGGCGCCCTGGTGCGGTCTCTGTCGTTTTGTGGGGCCGTTACTCAGTCAACTTCAGGACAATTACGGCGGGCGCCTTCAGTTGGTCGCCATTAACGCCGACGCTAATCTCCGACTGGCGAGCGCCTATCAGTTGACCAGTTTGCCCACCTTAATCCTCTTCAAAAGCGGTCAGATCCTCCACCGCCTCGATCAGTTCCAGACTCGGGAAGATTTAGAAAAAATTCATCAGCAGATTAGCCCCGCCCAGTTCCTCTAAGCTAGGGTTAACAAGATTAAGCCCAGTTTAAGAAACTGTTAAGTCAAAAACTTTCCCATCCCCCAGGACTGGCGGTTCCCGGAATCTACCGCTTCCGCCCGCGCCCTCTTCTTGAAATCCCCAGATTGCCGACGCCGGAAACAGGATTGAATTTTGCGGATAAATTGATATAATCTTTTCAGGTCGGCTCTGCCCTTTTAGAACAATATACTTGATCTGTATATTGCTCGCAACAAAGGTTCCTAGCCGTTCTGTCAAAACAGAACCTATCTCAATTGGTCTTCAACAAAAGATCTATTTGGATGTACTATCTTGGTGTGAGGATTGCAAAGTTTATGAGTAAAACGACCTATTTAGCGAAGGCCCTGCCCCTAGCCCTGGGCGGCGCGCTACTCCCCCTGTCTGGTCTCCTAGCAGCGCCCCAAAACGGCGCTCAACCCGCGGTTAGCTCCCTCGGCGCGGCTCCCGCCCTGGCCACCCAAAACGACGCGCTGGACATTATGCGTCGGCGCCAGCAGATGAAGCGCTTCAACGACCCCGGCGCCGCGACCACCGGCATGTCCCAGGTCACCAGCGTTTCCGAATTGCGGGACGTCCAGCCCACGGAATGGGCTTTTGAGGCGCTAAAAAGCCTCGTTGAGCGTTACGGCTGTATCGTCGGCTATCCCGACCGGACTTTCCGGGGCAACCGGGCCCTCTCCCGTTGGGAGTTCGCCGCCGGTCTCAACGCCTGCATGAACGTCATGGAGCGTCTGATTCAGGAAAACGTGGCAGTTCTGCGGGAAGACATCGACAAACTCCGCAAATTAGCCGAGCAGTTTGAGCAAGAATTAGCGGCTATGGGCGCCCGGGTGGACAACCTCGAAGCCCGCACCGCCTACCTAGAAGACCACCAATTCTCCACCACCACCAAGCTGAACGGGATCACCGTCTTCGCCTTAGTGGATCAGTTTGGGGATAATCGAGCCTACGACTGGCGTCAGCAAAACCAGTTCCAAAATGGCGCCCTAGACGAGGCGGCTCCCATCGAAGCTGTGCCCACCTTCTCTAGCCGGGTTCGCCTCAACTTCGACACCAGCTTTACCGGCAAAGACCGTTTGCGGACTCGACTGCAAGCGGGTTCTGTGCCTAACTTAGCCACGGTGACGGGCACCAACATGGCCCGTCTTTCCTTTGACGGCTCCGATCCCGAAAATAACGTCACCATCAATAAATTGTGGTATCGCTTCCCCATCGGTAACTTCACCGGTTGGGTGGGCGCCTGGGGTCTGGCTTTGGACGACGTTTTCCAAACCTATAACCCCTACCTCGAAAGCGGCGACACCGGCGCTCTCAGCCGCTTCAGCCGTTACAACCCCTTTGTTAACCGCGGTCCCGAAGGCGCGGGGGGGGCGCTGACCTACAAGTTCAGCGACCAGTTCTCTTTAACCGCCACCTACTTGGCTCAGGATAACCAAGCCAACACCCCTTCTAGCGAAAACTTCGGCACGGGCGGTCGCTTTGAGCGGGGCAACGGCTTCTTCAACGGTAACTACACCACCGGCGCCCAGTTGAACTTCGCCGCCACCAAAGACCTGAAAATTGGTTTGTCCTACCTCCACAAATACTTCCGGCAAGGGGATGTCAACCTGACGGGGAGCACCGGTAGCCGTATCGCCAGTAACCCCTTCTTCGGCGCCGCCACCACCATGGACACCTATAACCTGCAGGCCAGTTGGAAAATTTCCGACGTCATCGCCCTGTCCGGTTGGTTTGGTTACGCCTCCGCCACGGGTCAAGGCTTTAACTCCAGCAGTTCCGGCTTTAGCTCCGTGGCTCGCTCGCCCCAAAACCGGAGCGGCCTCGGCGCCGACCTCTGGACCTGGAATGCGGCGCTGTCCTTCCTTGACGTTTTCAAAGAAGGCGCCGTTCTTTCCTTCAGCGGCGGTCTCCTGCCCTACGCCCCCTACGTGGCTAGCCTCAACGGAGACTACATCAACAACGACCGCAACGCCCCCTACATTGTGGAAGCTCAGTACGCCTTCCCCATCAACAAAAACATCCAAATCACCCCGGGTATTTACGCCATCTTCAATCCCGAAGGGAACGAAAACAACCCCAACATTCTGGTGGGCGTGATTCGGACTTCCTTTAAGTTCTAAGTTCTCAACCTTCTCTGAACTCTAGACCGAACCCGTCGCCATCCGTCGGCGGGTTTTTTCCTGGCAAGGAACAAGGGATAATGAAGAGTCTCCTCTAGCCGTCGCTATGAACCATCGCCTCCAACCCGGAACCCAAATCCAAGACCGGTATCTGATTCAGCGCCAACTGGGTCAGGGCAAGCTCAGCAATACTTACTTAGCGGAAGACACCCACCGCTTTGGGGAGCCTTGCGTGGTTAAAGAATTTATTCCCCAGGAGCAAGACCCTAAATTGCGGCGCACCGCCGGAGAATTGTTCCAGCGCCAGGCTAAAATTCTCTACAGCTTGGATCATCCCCAAATCGCCAATTTTCGCGAATTTTTCCGGGGACAGGGCTACGAGTCGCCCCGTTTTTTTCTGGTGCGGGACTATGTGGAAGGAGAAGCCTATTACGATATTCTTTGCCGGCGCGGCGGCTCCTTTGGGGAAGCCGAAGTGATCGCCTTTCTCAAACAAATTTTGCCCGTCGTCGATTACCTCCACCATCAAGGGGTGGTTCATCGAAATTTATCCCTAGAAAATATTGTTCGTCGCAGTGGCGATCAACTGCCGGTTTTAATTGATTTCGGCAGCGCCAAATCCTTAGAGGAGGGGAGCGGCGGCCCCCGGGGTCTGGGCCAGCCCAGCACCGCTTCGGTGTTAAACCAATTTGGCAAGCTCAATTTTGTGCCGCCTCAACGTTTATCGCTTCTTGAACCCGAATTAGACCTCTACTGTCTGGGCGTCACGACTTATTTGCTCCTGACCGGCCAATCCCAGTTTCCCCCGTCCGGGAAACTTCCCTTGAATGACCTAGACACTCTACCCCTGAGCGAGGACTTTCGGCAGTTTTTAAAACATCTTCTCAGTCGTCAACCCTCTAGCCAAAACCAATCCGCCGCCTCCCTCCTGCGGGATTTAACCCTCTTGGAACCTGTGGAGTCTCGCCCCGTTCCTTTAATATCCGAGCCGATCGCCGCTCTCCCGGAAGTTGCTCCCCCCAGCGCCGTCCCTATGGCTCCCCCGACCCCTAAGCCCAATCCCCTGAAATCGTCCCGCCTTTCCGGGCCAGTCCTAGGGGGGTGTTTGAAAAAATTGGGGCTTTTATTCCTACTCATGGCCCTGTCCGGGGGGTTTGGCTGGGGCGTCGGTAAACTGTGGCTCAATCGGGAGAATCTTTTGCCGGCGCCGCAACCCCAGGCCTCGCCGACTCCCGCTGAACCCCAAAGCGAAGAGGACTTTCTGCGGGCGAGAAACGACCTGCGGGCTAGATTATTAAATTTGCAAATCCCCAGCGGACGCTTTAACTTTTGGGTCAACGGCGCTCTCAATCGTTTAGATTCCGCTCAACCAGACCAGAGGGAAGCGCCGGGAGAGTTAAAGGATTTAACGTGGTTAAAGAGCGCCCAGACCCTGATGGACTTTCTCGAATCCTTGCGTCCCGACGTCCAACAACAGTTAGCCCAGGGAACGTTGCCCACCAGTAACCGATATTGGACAAGGCAGGTCAATCAACTCCGCCTCAGTAGCCGTAGTTTGGCGGATTTGGTCAACGCGCGTTGGCGTTCGCTGTTCCCGAATCTCGACCCGGAGGCGCAAACGGAGGAGCCGGGACTCACTCTCAAAGCCGCCATGGCCGCGGATACGGTGTTGGGACTACAACAAAATGAAACTTATGAGCGTTTGGAATTAACACCAGAAACGCCAGAATTGAAACGAGCCTTCACCCTAGCGCCGGGACGGGGACAGGCCTATGTTTTGGAGCTAGAAGCGGGTCAAACCTTAACCGTTAACCTGACGGCGCCGGACGCGGTTTTATTATCGGTCTATTCCCCCACGGGACAGACGGAAATCCTCGCCCATTCGTCAGAGCGTCGGTGGTCGGGGGTTCTTAAGGAAAGCGGTTTCTACGAGATTGTCATTGTCTCTCAGGACAAGCAAAACCAAAAAGCGGAACTGAGTTTATCCCTTTCGGCTTCGGCGCCGTAAACGCCGCTAAGGGGCAGGGGGCTTAGTTTGACGAAGCAGACGGGTCTCGTCCAACAGCGCGTCAATATCTGTGTCAGAAAGCTTCTGAACATAGTTAACTTTAAACTCCTCTACCCAATCTACCAAAAGGGTCTCAATTTCTTGGAGGTCGTCTTGAACTTGTAATTCTTGATTGAGTTGTTGTAAAAACCGGGAGACCAGCGCCTCTAAAAGAGCGTCGAATTGGGGAT
>JAYKIZ010000326.1:0-10762 GCA_035285965.1 Cyanobacteriota bacterium
GCCAGGAGCCAATGGGGCGTTAAACGGGCCAGCGCGACGAGGAGACCTAAAACTGTGGCGAGAAGAATACCGACCACCGTCGCCCGCAGGGAATTGAGGAGTCCCACCAGCAAAGCTTTAGCGAGGGGATCGCTGGCTTGGAAGGGAATGGGGCTATCGCCAATATTAAAAGAGGCCGGACGCTCCCCCGACCAGAAAAAATCAAAATTGAGAGTTAAACCCAGTTGGCGGGCGTTGGTCAGAAAATTACGGGTCAAAAATCCTAGAAGCAGAAGCGTCGCGCCGAGGACGAGCGCCTGCCAGAGCCAAGTCCGCCTCTGCCGCCAGGATCGAGTTTTCATCGCGACTTAAAGAACTCCCGTGCTGGCTAAGCCCAGGACCAATCCGGCGCCGAGGATATGGCCAAAACTCATGGTCGCGAGCAGTTCCGGCATCCCCAAGGTTTTCTTGGAGGCCAATTGAGGAACCGGCAAGCCCTGACCGCGTCCGGTTTTTTGGATAGCGAAATAGCCCACGAGCACGGCGAAGAGATTTGAAAAGCTCATGATCACCCCCACGGAGAGGCTCCAAGGGGCGGTGGTGGGGGTCAGATCCGCCAGCAGTAAAATAGTGGTATTCATTAAATAAGTTCTCCTAAATGGGGGCGTTAATCTTGATCAGCTGATGTCAGAATCCGAGGGGCATTATAGCAGTCCGGCTTGATTTCTCAAGGGACTGCCCTAGTCGTCGAAGAGCACCTGAGTCATATAACGCTCCGCCCAAGCGGCGCCGAAGGCTTTCTCCAACACCCGGCGGGTTTTATCGTTTTGGCGCTGTTGACGACAGTAATTCTCCAAACCGAGACGATGGCGCTCCGTTTCCGCCTCTCCCAAGGGTTGGGCCAGATTCGCCTGTTGGCAATGGAGCGCCAAAAAATCCTCCACCCGAGCCAGAAATCGGTTTTCCTCCTCGGTGCTCCGGGGACGAATAAAGAGACAATACTCGGAAAAAATATCTCCCCAGGGCGGTAGTTCCCGAGCTTCCTGAAAGGCGACGGGAGTCAGTCGATCCAAGGTTTCGCGGTAAGGGGGCGGCAGTTGACCCTCCGGGAGAGTGGGAGACAGATCGGCGATGGCGGCGCTGACTCCCGCCGGGCCCGCCACTAAATCGCAACCAAAGAGGGGCAACCCAAACTCAGGGTGGGGAAACATAACGCAGTGGAGAATATCCAAGCTTTTGCCCACCTTGGCTAGTTCCAGGTGCAATTTCCGGAATTGGGGGGTTTGGTAACAGCAATTTTCGATCACCAGTTTTTCCCCCTCCAGGCGCCCTTCCACATAGCCTAAGTCCTCCGGGAGGTCGTAGGGGCTCAGGGTTAGGCTGTCCCGCCAGCGCCGGAGGATGGCTTCCGCGAGACGCCCCATAAGGGGATGAAGTTGGGCGCGCATGGACGCCATGGGCAGGTCGGTCATGGGGAAAGATTGAAAGAGCGGAGAATCGCAATCCATTATCGGGGATGGATCGCCCCGGAGACGCTTAGAGCCTCGACTATAATGGCTCTGATGATGAAAAGAGCTAACAGCCAGCGGGAAGTTACGTCATGGAACCGCGTTTACTCGATCTCGATAGCCCACTGCCCACCTCAGAGGAACTGCCGGACTCCGACGACACTCCCGTGGATAACGAAAATCAGAACACCATTCCCAACTGGCTCCTGGCGGTTCTAGAACAAATCTGGAAGCGCCGGGAGGATTGGTTCTTTGGCGTCGATATGGGGATCTACGACCGGGAGGGGCAAAGACGACGCGCGCCCGCGGTCATCCCGGACGGTTTCTTGAGCGTCGGCGTCCAGCGCCACAAACGGGAAGGGAGGGGGCGCCTCAGTTACGTGCTTCAGGAAGAACAGGAGATTCCGCCCCTGTTAGCGTTAGAGTTTGTCTCCAGAACCTACGGTCAAGAATATGGCGAAAAAATGGAGAAATACGCCCGCCTAGGGGTGAAATATTACGTCCTCTACAATCCCGAATATTACCGCCGGGATCGGCGAGATCCCTTTGAGGTTTATCAACTAGAACCGGAGAGTCGGCGCTATCAGCGACAACCCCAGGAGCCGTTCTGGATTCCCGAAATTGGCCTAGGCATCGGGCGAGCGGAGGGAGAACTGGGGGGGATTTGGCGAGAATGGTTGGCTTGGCACGACGAGAGGGGCCAGCCCTATCCCCTGCCGGAACAGTTAATCGGACAATTGCAAGAGCGGTTAACCCAGATGGAACTAGAGTTAGCCCTAGAGCGCCGAGAAAAACTGCGCTTAAGAGAGCGCCTACAGAGACTGGGCGTTGATCTGGATAATGAGGGAGAGACGGCGCCGTGAAGGAGTTAAGCCAAACAATCAAGACGGCGCTGTTGCTCCCTTGCCTGTGGCTGGGAACGACTCACCCCGCCGCCGGCGCTTGTCCGGGGGAGTTGACCGCCCTGATCCCGCCCCTGCTAGCGGATTTGCCCAGTTACGTTAACCGGGTGGCCCAGCGCCGTTTAGGGGCGGAACCCTTGCAAACCTATCTGTTAATCGCCGGGGAAGCGGACTTTAACCCGGCGCCCCTACTCCAACGGCAATTTCTCCCCCAGGCGCCGGACACCACCCATCAGGTCTTTTTCGCCACTCTAGAGCGGCATTACGACGAGGCGGGCTTAACCTCTCGCCAAAATTTTTACCGATCCTTTTGGGTGGAAACTTCGGAGGGCTGGCAGTTGGCGCTCCTCTACGGGCAATTGAACGCCACAAAAACGAATCCTATACCGGAGCCGCCCCAATTTTTAAACGACAGCGACCTCGCCGAGGCCGTCCGTCTCTGGCTTCGGGATTGTCAGGCCCCGGAGAGCGAGAAGTCTTAACGGCGCCAGAGCGCGTCCCGGAGACTGTCCCCTAAACTATTAATACTCAAAACCGTTAGGAAAATAGCTAGGCCGGGGAAAAAGGCTAAATAAGGCGCCGTGTCGAGGTAATCCTTGGCAGTGTAAAGCATCTGCCCCCAGGTGGGAACATCCGGGGGAAAGCCTAGGCCGAGAAAACTGAGGGTCGATTCGGTAATGATGGCGTTGCCCACCGCTAGGGTGGCGGCCACAATCAGGGTGTCTAGGACATTGGGCAAAAGGTGAAAAAGAATCAGACGGGCCGGACTGGCGCCGAGGGTCCGGGCCGCTTGCATAAATTCCATTTCTCGTAGTTTTAAAGACTGGGCCCTCACCAAACGGGCCAGGGTCATCCAATTCAAACCGCCAATCACGGCCACCACTAGGATAAAAACGCCCCATTGGGGAGAAACCAGCGCCGCCATGGGTTCTTTAAAGAGATAAACCGCGAGCAAAACCAAGGGGAGTTGGGGCAGAGCTTGGAATAACTCCGTCAGCCGCGTCAAGACCAGATCTAGCCAGCCGCCAAAAAAACCGGCGCCGAGACCCACCGCCGTCCCCAGAGTCAGGGACAGAAGCATGGCGGCAAACCCCACCGCCAAGGAAATCCGTCCTCCGGTTAACAGCCGGGCCAGTTGGTCTTGCCCTAAATCGTTGGTGCCCAGCCAATGACTAGGGTTAGGGGGCGTTAGGCTTTGACCAAAGTCGATCTGGTCTAGGGAAATGGGGTAAAGCCAAGGCCCCGCGATCACCCCCAGAATGAGGGTCATGAGAATTCCCAAATTGAAAACCGTCCAGGGATTTTTTTGAGCAAACTTGCCCAAATTGGCCAAAAAAAGTTTCATTTTGCTAAACCACCAAAGCGCCGCCGCAACTGGAGCCGCTTCCCGCCGTACAGCCATAGCAATAATCGGCGGTCGCCACCGTTTGAATCACATCGAGGGAACCCGCGGCCAGTAAATCCGCCACCGTTAAGGCGCGCCCCTGGGGCGTCCGGGCCGGTAAATTTTCCATCTGGTTAAAATCGCAGTCGTAGAGGTTGCCGAGATAATCCACGGAAAGTTGGGGACGGCACATCAGTTGGGGCTCCGTGGCGGGATTATAGTTTTGGCGGAGAAAATCGAGATAAGATTCGGCTAATCCTTGCCGTTCGAGGATCTGCCGGGCCCGACCGATGGGCAAGTTGGTTAGGGTCAACAGCCGGTTAAAGGCAATTTGAAAGTGTTGACTTAAATAGCGCCGATAATCCCGCTCTAAGTTAACTTGATTCGGCGATAAACGAAACTCGGCGGCGCTGTGGGGCAAGGGCGGGTTATAAACCAGATCTAAAATTAAGCGGGGATCTTGCCCGTAGCCTAGGGCGTTGAGCCACTGGAGGGCCCGAATGGAATCGAGATAAACCCCCGCTCCCCGTTGCCGCTCCACGTTTTCCGGGAGATAACAGGGTAAGGAGGCCACCACCCGGACTTGGTTTTCCGCAAAATAGCGGGGCAAATCTCCGTAACCGGCCTCGAAAAAAATCGTTAGATTAGAACGAACAATCACCGCTTTCCCCCGGCGCCGACCCGCTTGCACCAGTTCCCGAAAGCCCCGTCCCATCTCCGGCGCTCCTCCGGTTAAATCCACCGTTTCAATCTGGGGAAAGCGTTCGATGACGGCCACTAACTGGTTGACCAACTCCGCTGTCATTTCCTCCGTCCGTTTCGGCCCCGCCTCCACATGGCAATGGCTACAGGCTAAATTACAGCGCCGTCCCAGGTTAATCTGCAAGGTCCTAATCCGGCTCTTGCTGAGAGCGGCGCCCATAGTTAGAGCCAATTTCATGACCAAACTCTTTTGACTCCCTAACGATAAGTGCGTCCCATTCTAGAGCGTTCCGTCGGCGCCGGGACGGAAAATCGGCGCTAGGATTCTCTCAAAAGGTCTGATGGTTTTGCGAGACGCGAATCTCGGTTTTCCATGGAAAATTACCAACTATTGATCGATCTTCATCTCCGTAACGCTCGCCAGGGGCCCGGGGGCGAGGCGGAGACCCTGCGGGCCTTGGAGCTGTGTCGGCTTGGTCGGCTTGATCGCCATAGGCCCTTAAAAATCGCCGATCTGGGTTGCGGAACCGGCGCTTCGACCCTGTTGCTCGGGCAACATTTTGTAAACGCCCAGATTACGGCGGTGGACTTTCTGCCGGCGTTTCTGGAGGCGTTAAAGACGCGGGCCGCTCAAGGGGGTCTGGGGGAACAAATCGCGACCGTAGTCGGCGCCCTGGAGGCTTTGCCCTTCGGCGATGAAGAGTTAGATCTGATTTGGTCTGAGGGGGCGATCTACAATATTGGCTTTGAACAGGGGCTGAAGGACTGGCGTCGGTATTTAAAACCGGGGGGACTGCTCGCGGTGTCGGAGATTACCTGGATAACCGATTCTCGACCGGCGGCAATTCAAACCCATTGGGAGAACGAATACCCGGAAATTAATCTAGCTTCCGCAAAAATTACGGCGCTGGAAAAGCAGGGTTACTCTCCCATCGGTTATTTTGTTTTGCCGGAAAACTGCTGGTTGGAGAATTATTATCGACCGCTACAGGCGGGATTTAACGCTTTTCTCGAACGGAATGGAGGCGGGGAGGAAGCCCGCAGGATAGTGGAAGCGGAGCAAGCGGAGATTGAACTCTATGAAAAGTATAAGGAATACTACAGTTACGGCTTTTATATTGCCAGGAAGGCGGCGTCTTCGGGTCGGATTGGACAAAAAAAGTCTAATCGTCCTTATCCACAGGAGTCTCTTCGGAGTTCGGAGCGCCCGCCCTGGGGAAGTGGTTAAGGGGGAATTCAGCGTCAGGGTTGCCCAGTCGCTTTGATTTTTACACAGAGGGAGACAGCGCCGCTGAGAATTTGCTAGCTTAGATTGGCGTTCTGCCCTTGGCGGCGGAGCGGCTTCCTGAATCTGGATTAGTGTTATGCCCTTGTTCGACGCTCTCTTAACGTTTTCCCATACCTACTGTGTCGGTATCTGCGGGGCGTTGGTGCCCCTGATGCTCCTGAGCACCTTAGCCTCCCTCCTCTGCGTCTATTTCGGGCGCCGGGGTTGGCCCTTGGCCAGCTCTAGGGCTGTAGCGGGACTAGCCATCATTCTCATGGTTATCCACGTGGGGACTTGGTTTTGGGTGGGAGTGGTGACTCCGATTACCTTTATCCTCCTCAGTCTGGCCTCCCTCTGTTTGGCGGTCAATGGAGGTTTGGCTTGGTATTTTGGAGAATTTGGAAGCGCCCCTGCCAGAGTTTAACCGCGCCGTAGAGGAGAGCGACGCTCCACAACCCCAGAACGATAGTCAAGGGGGCGATGTCCCAAATCCAAAGGAGGATCAACCCGCATCCTAGCAAATCCGCCGCTAGGACTCCCAGTTTTTCTAGCCAGGGACGGGTTTCGATGGGCGGCTCCCGCTCCGGGAGTAAGCGAATCGGCGCCCAGGCGTTAAACCAGACTTGACTACTCAGGACGGTTAAAATCCCCCAACCCAGGGAAAAAAGTCCCAGGTAAAAGCCGATGAGTTCCCAAATGACGGCGCTCCAGATTAATAAATGAAATCGTCCCAAAACCTCCGGCGCCGGTTGGAACTTGACCTGAACCGCTTCAATTTGCCGAAAATCCAGCGCCGCCATCCGTCCCTGATCCAACGCCAGCAGGGCGAAACCTAGGGTCAAAAGGCGTTGGTCTAGGGAGCGGTCTAACCCAATCTGAATCAACAGACCCAGACTGGGGAGCAGGAATAGGCCCCAGAGCAGGTGGAAAAAGAAGAGAGGCTTAGGAACGGCGAAGGAGAACATGGGAGAATGGCGCTAGGAAACGGCCAACATCGGGGGCGGCGAGGCTAGACGGCGGTTGGCTCGCTACTATATCCTAATCTGAGTACGGGATCGTACAGATAAAATAGGAGTTTAACTCTAGAGTATTTACTACTTTTAACCAATTTTTTGTTGAAGTAGTTCTCACTCTGTGTACATCAATCAACTCCTGACAGCCCTGCCTGCGTCAGCCTACTCCCGCCTAGCGCCCCACTTGCAGACTTGCACCCTCGATAGCGGTCAAATTATTTACGAAGCCAATGAGACCATTGAATTTGCCTATTTTCCCAATCGGGCGATGATCTCCCTCGTTTCCATTATGGAAGACGGCGCCACCACAGAAATTGGACTTATTGGCAACGAGGGCATGGTGGGCTTGCCGATTATTCTAGGGAGTCCTAGGAGTTCCAGTCGAGCCATTGTTCAGGTTGCTGGCGATAGCATGAAAATTGGTGCTAAGATTCTCCAAGAAGAGTTTAAAACCTCAGAAGAACTCAGACATTTATTACTTCTGTATACCCAGGCTTTCTTGACCCAGGTTTCCCAAACCGCCGCCTGTAACCGTCAGCATAATATTGAAGAGCGCCTAGCCCGCTGGCTACTCTCTGTCCATGATTGCATTCTCGAAGACGAATTGCCTTTAACCCAGGAATTTGTCGCTAATATGCTGGGGGTGCGGCGCTCTGGTGTTACCATTGCGGCTAATACATTACAAAAGGCCGGTATTATTCAGTACCGAAGAGGCAGAATCACCATTCTGAATCATCAAGCGCTAGAAGCGACTTCCTGTGAATGTTATAAGCTAGTGCAAAGTGAATTTATTCGTCTTTTGGGTTTCAGAAGAGGTTAACTCGTCTTCCTTGGGTAAAGCGGAGGCGACGGTTTCCGCTAAGCCTGAAACCGTACCGACAATTTTTTAAAAATGCTTTATAAAATAAGTGGGGCTTCTCATAACAAACTTCAATAAATTTGCAAGCGTAAGTTTCCAACAAAATCAAACAACTATACTTTAAGTGATGGTGAGCTTTCAATCTATCCATCCCTTTCTTTTTTGGAAAAACAAAAACAAAAATATCGTTACTTTAGAAAATTTTTATAGCGGTATTTGCCTAGTTGAGAAACTAATCGAGGGCTGAGCAGAGTGTTACCCTGAGCTTATCGAAGGGCCGAAGCCCGTGTCTCATTCGCTTGAATACTGCTACCAGCATAAAACTTTAGGCTCTGAATATGTGAGGCGGGCATTTAAAAAAACAGAAATTTAGGAATAACTTTTATGTACAAACTTGTCAATCTAACCATGGATTTAGTCGAACAAGAAATTGATAGCTACTTAGCTAACATTGCATCTGATAATCTTTACCAGATGGCTATATCTCTGCCCTATTTTCGTAAAAAACTGATCGCCAAAATTCTCAGTCAAATTCCTAATCGTTACGCCGTATTGGAAGAAGCTCATATGAAAAACCAAAAGAAAAATGTAATCATGCATATTTTGGAAGAACAGCTTCTGATAGAAGAAAAAATTCACAGAGCAACCCCTGATCTCATTCATGAAATTCTCCCTTCCATTTCAGAAAAGGAGTCTGTTGATTTTGGCTGGTGGTTAAATATCAGTACCCGAATCCCTTGCGTTACCTATTATTTTGGCCCCTTTGCCAGCCGCGAACAAGCCAATCAGCAAATGTCTGGCTATCTTGAAGATTTGGAGCAGGAGGGCGCTGTTGGCATTAGCGTCACTGTTCAAGAAACCCAGCCGCAAAACTTAACGATATTAGATGATATTGAAAGTCTTCAGGAAAACCAAGATTTCTTTTATCAGCAATTAAAACAAGCTCTAATTCTTTCCTAAAGGTACAAACTTCAAACTAATCAAACAGTCTGAAGTATTATATGCAACAAATTTACTCAATCATCGCCCCCGTAAATCTCTTGACTACTGTACCCCGTATGAGGTATTCTTCTCTCAGTCAGGCCCTAGTGCACTTCGGACTTGAATGGGCCGGGTTTCTTGGATTAAAGTTATCTTCTAGGAAACCCCTTTTCTGTCTAATTTTCAAGTCCCTTGTTTTACCCTTCGTATTAAATTGCGGGGTGAAGAGTTCAGAAATTTCGGTCAAAACCCTTACTGAACAAGAGTTTTGTAGTTTTTGTCTCGTACAGAGCTGTCACTCACCCTCTAATATACAAGGGTGAGACTGATTGAGAATGCCCCTCAGTCGAGAGAATACCGCTATAACAGATGTCAGGTATCTACAAAATGATTCCCCTCCCGTGGAGGGGTGGCAGGCGTAGCCTGACGGGGTGGTCAAGGCCGACAGCGTCCATAGACAATTTCCGATAATTGATAACTGCTCACTGAAAAAATGGCTTTACTGATCGCTGGGGAGCGCAGTGGGGTGGGAAAAACCACCTTCACTTGGTCGCTCCTTTCTTTTTTGGCCCGGGGGCGTCACTCTGTTCAATCCTTTAAAGTGGGGCCCGATTATATTGACCCCAGATTTCACCAACGGGTAACGGGGCGCCCCTGTCTGAACCTTGACCCAGTTTTAACCTCCCCCGAGTGGGTGAAGGACAGTTGGCGCCGGGGTTGTCAAAGCGCCGAATTCGCCCTGGTGGAAGGCGCGATGGGTCTCTTTGACGGGGTGAGTTACCAAGGAATCCGGGATTTTGCCTCCAGCGCCCATATTGCTCGCTTGTTAGGAATACCGGCGGCGCTGGTGGTCGATTGTTCCCGTTTGTCCGGCTCCGTGGCGGCTATTGTCCAGGGTTATGGCAATTTTGACCCCGAGGTCAAGCTGGCGGGGGTCTTTTTAAACCGAGTGGCTAGCCGGCGCCATTTTCAGCTTTTAGAACAGGCCCTAGAGCTGTTACATCTGCCCATTTTAGGAACCCTTTACCGGGGAGATCTCGAACCCCTACAATCCCGGCATTTGGGACTGGTGCCAGCGCCGGAGTTGGCGAATTTTACTGAGTATCAAGATCAGCTTGCCCATCTGGCGCAGGCTTTTAATTGGCGTCAACTCTGGCCCCTTTTATCGGCGCCGACTTTTCAAGAGAGTTGGGAAAATCCCCAAATTGCGCTAGATCCCCCTCAATCTCCCTTTCCAAGGGAGACTTTGACTCCCCTTCTCCCGTTCCCTGAGCGTAGCCGAAGGAGGGAGAAGGGGCTGGGGGATGAGGGTCAACAATCAACGAATAAACCTAAGACGCGCCCAACCAAGATTCCCATCGCCATCGCCCAGGATTTAGCCTTTAACTTTTACTACGCCGAAAACTTAGCCCTTCTGGAAGCCAACGGCGCCGAATTAATGCCCTTTAGTCCCCTTCAGGATCAAGCCTTACCCCAGGGCGCTCAAGGCCTTATTTTAGGGGGCGGTTTCCCGGAAGTCTTCGCCGAAGAACTGAGTCAGAATCGGCGCTTAATTGAAGATTTACAGACAAAAATCCGCCAAGGTCTGCCGGTTTACGCCGAATGCGGCGGGTTAATGTATCTTTGCGGCGCTTATCTTAACGCCGAGAATAAATCCTATCCTTGGCTTGGTATTTTACCCGCGGACTGTCGTTGGAGCGACCGTTTAACCCTAGGCTACCGTCAGGCAAAAACGATAGCTAAAACAGGCTTCGCTCCCCAGGGAACCCAAATTAGAGCGCACGAATTTCACCGCACCCAATTAACAGTGAGCAGTGAGCAGTTAGCAGTGAACAGCGAAAGTCAACTTGCTCGCTCTTCTTTGATAACTGATGACTGTTACCGGATATCTGACCTCTGTCATCTGTCATCTGACCTTGAGGGTTGGAGCGGCCCGACTCTACACGCCTCCTATCTCCACGTTCATTTTGGCGGCGCTCTTCCTTTAATGGCAGGATTTCTCGGTGCTTGTCGGCGCTATTCATAACAGATCCTCAAAGGAAAGGGAAGTCCCTCCATAGGACTTCCCTTCCTTTTTAACGGGTCGGCGCCGGCGCTTACATGGAAGAGCCTAAACCGGCGTAAGCGCCGTAGAAAAAGAGACCGACAACGGCGATGACGCCCATAC